>DUZC01000298.1 GCA_013349735.1 Rhodospirillaceae bacterium | reverse complement strand
ATCAATCGCCAGGGCCCAGGTCAGCCCCCAGGCGGACAAGGCGCAAAGCCCGATCAGCAGCAGGCTTGACAAGAACAGGCGGGGCAGGGCGTGCAGGGCATGGGTGATGATCTCGTGGGTGAACCCAAGCCCGATGGTCCAGCCGATGGCCATATAGGCGCCGGCCAACAACCAGTGGGGCAGCGCCAGTTCGACAAGGCCGGCCGCATGCAGCCCAGCCCCCAGCAGCATCGGTCCCAGCAAGGCGCCGGCCGGCAGGCGCAGCACCCTGCCGGCCAGAATGCCGGCACCACCGACCGCAAAAGTCACCAGAACGGCTGTCGGCGCCGTCGGGATATCGGCCAGAGCTGCTGGCGCTAGGCCGGCGCCCAAAAAGCGGGCCACGGCCCCGGCGGTAGCGACAACCATGATGACCCGTAAATATTGCATGAAGGCCACCAGGCGAATGTCGGCGCCATAGTCACCGGACATCACAACCATCGCCGCAGCACCTCCGGGCGAGGAACCCCAGGCCGCCGTACTGCCTGGCAACACCGCCAGGCGCATCTGCACCCAGCCCACCAGAGCACCGGCCAGAACGGTGGTTGAGACCACCAAGAGCAACAGCCAGCCGGATTCAAGCAGCGTGGTCAGAATAGCCGGACTTAGGGTCCGGGCGACCAGACAGCCGATGGCCGCTTGCGCGGCCAGGAAGGACTGGCGGGGAAGGCGAAGCTCGGCGCCGTTAAGTGCCACCAGAACGGCGGCCAGAGCAGGTCCCAGCAGCAGCGCCGCGGGCAGGGCTATCTGGGTCAAAATCCAGGCGAAAGCCGCCGACAACAGGGTGAGGCCTGCCCATTGGCCGGCAACCTTAAGATGTCTGGTCATGGCGATCCTGCCCTGTGACGGATGGCGTTACAAAAAACATTGCTCTTTAAAATCACAGAACGATTAAGAGCATGGCCGGTTGCGCATTATCGGTTAGAGTCATTTCCTTCGCCAGGGCGGCATCAAGCGTCTGCAAGCCGGTGACCCACCGATTTCAAGGAGCGTGTCATGGCTAAAGGGCAAAAGAAAAGCAATCGCGAAATAAAAAAGCCGAAAGCGGCTAAAAAGCCGGTGGTCGAGACCACCAGTCTTTTCCGCGAGCCATTGCCGACGAAAAAAAAGCCGGGATAACCATTTAGCCAGCGTCGGGCGTCTTGGCCATAAGCAGGACCACCGCCCGGCGATGGACCCTTAGTCGGTCCGCCAAGGCCGAGGGCAGGGCGGTCAGGCTTGCGGCCATGCTCCAACTGCCATCAGGATGGAACAACGCGCCAAGGGCTTGCGCCTCGGCCACCAGTCGATGGGCCGAAGAGAGGAAATCCGGAGCCTCATTCATCACGCGTTCACTCCAGTCCCGCAGCATGCGGGCCGGGCAGTGTAGGCTTATATTCGGGGTTAGCGATAAATTATCTGAGCGTTGCGTGCTTTCTTCTCCGGCCCGGATTGGAGTACATCAAAGCCTTTGTCACGCCGGGATCCGTTAAAAATGACCATGCTACCTTCCGTCGCCGCCCGTATCGCCGCTGAACTCGGTGTAGGGGAAACCCAGATTGCCGCCGCCATTCAATTGCTGGATCAGGGCAATACCGTGCCTTTCGTGGCGCGCTACCGCAAAGAGGCGACCCAGGGTCTGGACGATACCCAATTGCGCCAGCTTGAAGAGCGTCTCGGCTATTTGCGGGAGCTTGAGGAAAGAAGGGCAGCGGTTCTGCTTTCCATCGAAGAACAAGGCAAGCTGACCGAGTCCCTGGCGGGGCTGATCCAGCAGGCGGAAACCAAGGCCCGGCTTGAGGATTTATATCTGCCATACCGGCAAAAGCGCCGCACCAAGGCTTCAATTGCCCGCGAGCAAGGTCTGGAACCCCTGGCCTTGTCTTTGCTGACCGAGCCCGAACGCACTCCTGAGCAGGAGGCCTTGCGCTATGTCGATGCGGACAAGGGCGTACCGGATGTCAAGGCGGCGCTCGACGGGGCCCGACAAATTCTGATGGAGCGCTTTGCCGAGGATGCGGAACTGCTGGGAAAATTGCGGGCTCATTTGTGGGAAAATGGGGTACTGGCGGCTAAGCTGGTTGAGGGAATGGCAGAAAAAGGCGCCAAATTTTCCGATTATTTTGCCTATCGCCAGCCCATCCGATCGATCCCCTCGCACCGGGCCCTGGCTTTGTTCAGAGGCCGTAAGGAAGGGGTCCTTAGTCTAAAGCTTTTGACCGGGGAAGAGGCGAACCTTCCGGAAGGCCAGGCGCTGCCCGGGATCGGCGAGGGCGAGCGGATGGTGGCGCATCGATTCAATATTGGCCGAAGAGGAAAGGCGGCGGACGACTGGCTGCTGGACAGCGTGCGCTGGGCCTGGCGGGTCAAAATTCATCTGCATATCGAGTTGGAATTGATGAACCGTCTGCGCGAAGCCGCCGAGGAAGAGGCAATCCATGTTTTTGCCCGAAATTTGCGGGCCTTGCTGCTGGCCGCACCTGCCGGTTTGCGTCCGACGATCGGTCTTGATCCCGGCATTCGCACCGGCGTCAAGCTGGCGGTGATCGATGCCACCGGCAAGCTGGTGACGACCAACACGATTTATCCGTTCCCGCCACGCAATGATATCAGTGGGTCTTTGGCCGTATTATGCGGCCTGGTCGATCAATACCAGCCGGAATTGATTGCCATCGGCAACGGGACCGCCAGCCGTGAGACTGACCGTTTGGTGGCCGAATTGATCCGCTTGCGGCCCAATTGCAATTTGCAGAAGCTGGTGGTCAGCGAAGCCGGCGCATCGGTCTATTCGGCTTCAGCACTGGCGGCTGCGGAATTTCCCGAGCTTGATGTGTCGTTGCGCGGCGCCGTTTCAATTGCCCGGCGGCTGCAGGATCCGTTGGCTGAGCTGGTTAAGATCGAACCTCAGGCCATCGGCGTCGGTCAATATCAGCATGATGTAAATCAACCTCGGTTGGCCAAAAGCCTGGAAGCGGTGGTCGAAGACTGCGTCAATGCGGTGGGTGTTGAGGTCAACACGGCTTCGGTGCCCCTGCTGGCGCGTGTGGCGGGTCTGTCGCCTTTGGTGGCAAAAAATATCGTCGAACATCGCGATCGCTTTGGCGCCTTTCGCCGAAGGGACGCCTTGAAACAGGTGGATCGACTGGGGGCCAAAGCCTATGAACAGGCTGCGGGATTCCTGCGCATTATGAATGGCGACAATCCGCTGGACGCGTCCGCGGTTCATCCGGAAGCCTATCCTGTGGTCGAGCAGATTGTCGCTGCGACGGGCCGGGATATCCGATCCTTGATGGGCGATTCGGTCTTTTTGCGAAGCCTGGATCCCCGACGCTTTACCGATGAACGCTTTGGGGAGCCGACGGTTTTGGACATTCTCAGGGAACTGGAAAAGCCAGGCCGGGACCCCAGGCCCGCCTTTAAGGCGGTTCGTTTCAAAGATGGTGTTGAACATATGACGGATTTGCGGGCGGGAATGGTCCTGGAAGGGGTCGTAACCAATGTCACCAATTTTGGCGCCTTCGTTGATATAGGGGTCCATCAGGACGGCCTGGTGCATGTCTCGGCGCTGGCGGACCGTTTTGTCAAGGACCCCCATGCCGTGGTTAAGCCCGGTGATCTGGTCACTGTCAAAGTCATTGAAATCGATTTGCCAAGAAAGCGCATTGCTTTGTCCATGCGCAAAGAGGATGCCCCGGTTCGGCCCGTGGCGCCGGTGGTTACACGGCCCCCCGTGGCGGTGCCGGCTAAAACAACCAAGCCGGCAATGGGCGGTGCTTTGGCCGAGGCCTTTGCCAAGGCCAAGAAAAAGGACGGACCGGCATAGTCTTAGCGGGCAAGGCAGAAAAAAACCGCTGCCAGGCGGTAATCCCTCCTCGTTTGAGGACTGCGGCCGGCAAAAGCGCCCGCTATTTTCC
>DUZC01000205.1 GCA_013349735.1 Rhodospirillaceae bacterium | reverse complement strand
GTTATGCTGGCTGCCTTTCCAGGCCTTCTGCAGACCGTCATCATGACAGCCGGCGCAAATCGCATTGCGATCTTCGACCGGGGAAATGTTGGGTCCGTTGAACATGACCGCCGGCGCAACCGGCTTTTCGTCACCCTTTACCTTGGCCGCGCTGGCCACATGTTCCGGGCTGGCACCATGGCAGCTTTCGCAACCATGATTGGCAAACGGTGTCCGGCTGTCGCCCTTCATCGCATGCGGCGTCTTAAGAACGGCGCCGACCTTGGCGTCGTCATGGCACTTCAAACAAGTCTGCTCGCCCTTGGCGGCAAACGTCCCCATCGGGGCATCGGACGCCCAAGCACCAGCGCAAAGAAACAGCGCGATGCCCGCGGCAAGCCCAGTCACCATCGTCTTGATTTGCATTTTCTATCCCCCAAATGCGGTTGGGTGGTAAATCAAAGGACCCAATCGGCAACGGCACCGCCACGCGATGCCACTCGATCAGTGGGTGTTCTGCCTGAGTTTGAATAGAGTTGGTAGGACCAGACCCCCTGAATCGCGTCATACCAGAAACATAATTGTTGCAGACTGTTGTAAAATTAGCACGGAACTGAGGCCGGGCGGCCATATCCATAGAAGGAAAGTGTCTTTCTGGGGGCCCTCGGCATCGTGTAGTCTGCCGGACAAGGCACAGAGTTCACAATTGGCGAGCAAGACCTTGAAAGCAAAAACCGTCCTTTATGTCCGTTTGCCCTGCTGGAAAATCTTTCCCGGCGGCGTGGTCTATGTCGCCGACTATATTCATAAGCAGCGCCCGGATATTGATCAGCATCTGCTGGATCTGGCTTTAATCCCGCAAGGCGAGCGGCGGGCCGCCCTGGCCCAGGCGATTCGGACCAGACAACCGGATATCGTGGCTTTTTCCTGGCGCAATATGCAGTCTTTCGGCCCTCATCCCGAAGATGATGCGCTGGATCAGGTCATGGAATTCGACCATTCCCGCAATCCCTGGCGCCGTCTGCGCGCCATGCTGGGCGGGTTGGCGATCATTTATGACTATTCGCTGCAGCGGTTGCGCAATTTTGGCTATATGAAACTGGCCAGACGTCTGTTGCCGCAGGCCCGTATTGTCGTCGGCGGCACAGCGGTCACCATTTTCGGTAAATATGTCGCCGAACAATGCCCGCCCAACTCGGTGGTGGTGATCGGCGAAGGCGAAGCGGCGATGCTGTCCCTGGTTGATGGCTTTGAACAACCGGCCGGCGAATTTTATTATAAGGACCAGGACGGCCGGGTCAGCCATCAGGAACGCGGCGATCTTTTTGACCTTAAAACCCTGACCGCCGTCGACTTCCGCTATATCGAGTCAATTTTTCCGGCCTTCCGCCAATATATGGGTGACGTCATCGGCGTCCATACCAAGCGCGGCTGCCCCTTCCAGTGCCATTTTTGCCTGTATAACAAGATCGAGGGCCCCCGCCAGCGCGATCGCGACCCCGCCGAAGTGGCCAAGGAGATTCAAACGCTGGCCGATGACTATGGCATTACCCATGTCTGGTTCACCGATGCCCAGTTCTGTTCGACCCAGAAAAGCACCCGCCATGTCGAGGCGGTGCTGGATGAAATGATCGCCCGCGACATCAAGGTGCAATGGTCGGGCTATGTGCGGCTCAACCATCTGACCCCGTCCGTCGCCCGTAAAATGCTGGCCACCGGCATGTGCAGCATCGATTTGAGCTTTACCGGCTCGCAGGAAATGATTGATGCCCTGACTCTGGGCTATTCGCTGGATCAGCAGATGGCCGCTTTTCGCATGTTTAAGGAAAATGGCTATACCAATCAGCAGGTTAAACTCTATTTACCCTTGAATGGCCCCGGCGAGACCGTCGAAACCCTGCGCCAGACCATCGACAAGATCAAAGAACTTTATGCCCTGTTCGGGCGGGACAATGTGCTGCCCTTTATTTTCTTCATCGGTATTCAGCCCAATACCCCGGTCGAAAAATTGCTGATCAAGCAGGGCTATCTTAAAGAAGGCTATAATCCGCTGACCCTGAACCCGTTTACCATCAAGAAGCTTTTATATAATCCGCCACCGCTGGGCGGGCTGATCGCCCGGGCCTATCTGGAAGCGGTCAAAACGGTCGATGCCAATAGCGACTATATCGGCCGGGCGACCATGGATATCCTTGAACGCGAGCTGGATAAACTGCCGCGAACCAAAAAAGAGGAACCCACCGCCCTGGTCGCCGAATAAGTCCTCATTTTGTCGAAGAAAGGTTACATTTTGTAATATGGTTACAGAATACCAAGTAACCCCATTCAGACATTGACAATAACCGGGGCTGCGGCAAAAATCCGCCTTCCAATTTTCAGGCGGGTTTTTGCTTTTTATAATTGTTTTAGTCTGTGCAAATTCACTGGATTTGCCACGACCCGTGAGACTGTCATGGGGTCCAAAAGGGGAAAAGCGCAATGGGCAAAGTCTTCAGCTGTCTTTTTTCGGCCAAAGGCCGGCCATACACGTTCGTTGCCGGCCTGTTTTTATTGGTCGGTATTGGCTTCACACTAAGCTATATGACGGTGGTCGATTATACCAACCACCTCGAATTCTGCGCTTTTACCTGCCATGAGATGTCGGTTCCTTACGAGGAATACAAAAAATCCAAGCATTATTCGAACCAGTTCGGTGTCCGCGCCGGCTGCCCGGATTGCCATGTGGTGCATCATTCCTGGCCGCATACTTTCATGGCCAAACTTGCCGCCACCGGCGAATTATGGACTCATCTGTTTGGCCGGATGAATACGACCTTCCCGGAAAAAGAGCGGATTTTTGAGCAAGACCGTCTGATGCTGGCCAAAGATGTCTGGGAACATTATGAAGGCAATAATTCCCGGGAATGCCGCAATTGCCATTCCTGGGATGCCATGGCCATCGCCGCGCAATCCACCCGCGCCCAGGGCCAGCATGAATTTGCGCAGAAAAAGGGCAAGACTTGCATCGACTGCCATAAGGGCCTCGTCCATAAGCCGGTCCACCAATTGTTGGAAAAGAAAGACGCCGAAGAGTCATTTGATTGATCTGCTGTAAATCGCCAAAGGGAGAAAACACATGAAATCAGTAAGGTTCAGCCCCTCCTTCGCCGGTGTGGCGTTGGCCGCCGCCGCCCTTTGGGCCGCCCCCGCCGGGGCCGTCGATTGGGCAGGCGTGGCCGGCAAGGATGTCACCATGTTCTATCCCGGTCAGGCGCCCTTTGAATGGGTCTTGACCGGCACCGAACATAGCGGCGCCCCGGTGTTCAAGGACGGCAAAAACTGTCATGAATGCCATGATCTGCCCGGCAAGAGCGAAGCCGCCACCATGGGCAAGAAGATCGCCGCTGGCGAAAAGCTTGAACCCACCCCAATCGCCGGTAAGGCGGGGTCGATCACGGCCAATATCAAGGTCGCCAAGGACGCCGACAAGCTCTATGTCCGCCTTGAGTTCCCGGATACTCCAGTTGCCGGTGCCAAGATGGATCCGGACAATGCCGTCAAAGTGACCATGATGTTGGACAATGGCAAAGTGCCGGAATTCGCCCGCATGGGCTGCTGGGCTACCTGTCATGACAATCTGGCCACCATGCCCAGCGGCGGCACGGGGGATACCAGCAAATATATCAAACAGTCCCGCGTCAAAATGACCCGCCAGGGCGGTGCCGACGTCAAGCCGGCCGATGAGTTGGAAAAGCTGCGCGCCGATGGCGTCTTCCTGGAATATTGGCAGGCCAAGCTGAACCCCGGCAAGCCGGCGGTGGCTGTTGACGGCTTCATTCTTGACAAGCGCGCTGCCAACGCCAGCCCGGCGGTGACCGCCGAAGGCAAGCTGGAAGGTGGCAAATGGGTCGTTGTGCTCAGCCGCAAGCTGGCTGCCGGCGCTCCTTACAAGGAATTGGCAGCCGGCAAGCCTTACAGCCTTGG
>DUZC01000284.1 GCA_013349735.1 Rhodospirillaceae bacterium | reverse complement strand
GGGCATCGAGCTTAAAGCTGTTCAGGCGCTGGATCTATGGCGGGGAGCCATCGTGGAAAGCGTGCGCCGTGAAGCACCGGATCTGTCGGCACGGCAAATGGCCCTGTTGCTGACCGTCTATCTTTTATCGCAGCCCCATACCGTCCGAGGGCTGGCCATCGCCCTTAACATTTCCAAACCCGCGGTTACGCGCGCGCTTGACCGGCTCAGTGAATTGGGCCTGATCCGGCGCAAGGTGGACGAGGCCGACCGCCGCAGCGTCCTGATTCAGAGAACCGTCAAAGGGTCTGTTTTTCTGCGTGAGTTCGGCGATATCATCGTTGCCGCCGCCGCTATTACCGAAAGTGCCGGTTAGACCAGAAGCTCGACAGGCCCGATGTTCCAGTTGTCATAGAGTATCCAGTTTACTCTATGCCTGGCGGGCGTCGATGATCGAGCGACGGATCGCCCGGGTACGGGTAAACAGATCTTGCAATTTGTCCCCCTCACCCCAGCGAATGGCCCTTTGCAAGGCCGTCAGATCCTCGTGGAAGCGCTGCAGGACATCCAGCACCGCTTCGCGGTTATTCAAAAAAATATCGCGCCACATCACCGGGTCCGAGGCCGCAATGCGGGTGAAATCACGGAACCCCGACGCAGAGAATTTAACTACTTCCTGCTGCAGCGAGGTTTCCAGATCGGTCGCCGTGCCGACAATGGTGTAGGCAATCAAATGCGGCAAATGCGAGGTAATCGCCAAAACACGATCATGGTGGCCGGCCTCCATGATCTCCACCATGCTGCCCGCCGCTTCCCATAAGGCCACCAGCTTGGCCAAGGCGGCCTCATCGGTCCCGGAGGGCGGCGTCAATATGCACCAACGGCCTTGAAACAACTCGGCAAAGCCCGACTCCGGCCCTGAAAATTCGGTGCCGGCGATAGGATGGCCCGGAACAAAATGCACACCTTCAGGCAATACCGGGCCAACATCGCGGACCACAGCCAATTTAACTGAGCCGACATCGGTGACAATGGCGCCCGCCATCAAGTCCGGCGCCATCGCGGCCGTCAGATCGGCATAACTGCCGACCGGGGTCGCAAGAATGACCAGATCGGCCTCTTTGACCGCTTCCGCCAGACTGTCAAAAGCGGCATCAACGATCGACAGCTCCATAGCCTTAAGCCGATGGACGGCACTGACATCATAAGTGACCAGCTGTGCCGCCAAGCCACGCTGACGGATAACCCGAGCCAGGGAAGAACCGATATGCCCAATCCCAAGGATGGCCACTTTCTGAAATAAGACTGCCATCATCCCCCCAAAAATTCACCCAGCGCGTCTGCAACCGCTTGCATCTCTGCCCCCTGGCCAATGGTGATCCGCAAATAGTCCGGCAATCCGTAAGCCGTCACATCCCGCACGATGATACCAAGGCCCCGCAGAAAGACATCGGCATCCGCCGCCCTGCGCCCCGCCTCGCGCGGGAAGCCCACCAGCAGAAAATTCGCGACACTGGGAACCACCGTCAAACCAAGGCCCACCAATTGCTCCGCCAGCCAGTCGCGCCAATATTCATTATGGCGTTGCGCCAGTTCCACAAATCCATCATCCAGAACGGCGGCAACGCCGGCGGCTTGGGCCGCCGAGGATACATTGAAAGGGCCACGGATGCGGTTTAACACATCAGCGATGGCAGGCGGACAATAGGCCCAGCCAAGGCGCAATCCCCCCATGGCATAGATCTTTGAGAAAGTCCGGGTCATGACGACATCGTCCCGACTTTCAACCAGTTCGATCCCGGCATTGTAATCCGAACGATTGACGAATTCGGCATAGGCCGCGTCGATGACCAGCAAAACGCCATCCGGCAGGCCTTCGCGCAGACGCCGCATTTCCGCTGCGCTCAGATAAGTGCCGGTTGGATTGTTGGGATTGGCGATAAAGACAATGCGGGTCTTAGCTGTCACAGCCGCCAGCAGTTGGTCAACCGACGCCACCAGTTCCCTTTCCGGGGCCGCCACCGGTGTTGCGCCGACCGCTTTCGCCGCAATCGGATAGATCAAAAATCCATGTTGGCTGTAAAGAACTTCGTCCCCTTGGCCGGCATAGGCATGGACCAATAACTGCAAGACGTCATCCGATCCATTGCCGCATACCACCGCCTCGGCATTAATCGACCACCGCGCCGCCAGAGCCTGGCGCAACGCCACAGCATGGCCATCCGGATAGCGATGCATTTGTCCAGCCTGGGCCTTGAGCGCGGCCAACGCCCTGGGACTTGGCCCCAAAGCGCCCTCGTTCGAGGACAGTTTGACCACCTTATCGACACCGGCCAATTTTGAAACGCCCCCAACATAGGCGGCGATATCCAGGATACCCGGACGGGGTGCAGGCGTGACCATGGCTTACTCGCTCAGCTCTTCGGAACAAAGCGGCACTGGATAGCCGCCAAGGACTACCGCCCGACGAACCGCCTGCTTGCGGTCAATCAGTCTGGTGATCCGGCGGTCATCATTGGTCACATGGCCAGAGATTTCAGCCAGATGCACCCAGATATCATCAGCCCTTTGGGTCGCAGCCAATTGCGTCGGCTCGATACCGGCAGCGCCAAGCACCGAACGGAGCCGGGCCCGACTGACATCCGGCACCGTCTCGATGGCCAGCCAGGAGCGATCATATCCGGTGGGCTCGGGACTGAGCCTGGCGATCGCCAGCGCCTCGATGTCATCCCCCCGCCCAGGCCCAGGGCCGGCAAAAGGCAGACGGGCAATGATCCTGGGCAAATCCGCACTGTCGCCCATCAGACTGGTCCACCAGGCTTCGCTATTTTCCCGGTCGGGCATCGGCAGGATGCCGACAGTGGCACTGCCTTCGGCCACCGCCCGCACAACCTGACCGGCTGAGCGTAACGCCACCATCGGCGTATAAGAGCCGTAGTGATCCCGCGCCAATTCCAGATAGCCAAGCCCGCGATCCGGCATATAGACTCCAATGATTATCGGACCTTGCAGGGACAGCATGCCGCCGATCAATTCGCGCCAAAGCCGCATCAAAGAGGCCTTGGGATAACGCCCAGAATGACGGGCCAACAGCCGGCGCAGGATTTCAGCCTCGCGCCCTGGCGACAGGACAGCCGTGCCTTTGCTGTCCTTCAGGCTGCCGATCCGTTCAACGACCTCGCAGCGCTGAATCAGAAGGTCATGCAACGCATCGTCGATGCCATCGATCTGGCGACGCAATTTATCCAGTGATTTTTCGCTGACCATGTTCCATCCGGTGAAAAACCCGCCGCCGCTCTCCGCGCACAGCAAACCAGCCATAGTAGTAGCCCATGCCGGTTCAGAAGCAAAGCCGATGCTCATTCCTCTTCGGCATCAATCACCGCCTGCGCCACAGCCCAGGAAAAGCCGGCGCGCCCCAGAGCAGCCAGATCCCGCAGACGATGCAAGCTTCTTTCCGAACCTGGCCGATGGGGCCCCAACCGCCGTTTTCTGGCGTAGTTCCGTGCCGCCTGCAGATCCGGCGATCCCTCCTCATCCTCAGCAGCCAAGCCTGACAGAACCGGGTCTATGTTTTCTGCGGCCACCCCACGATCCTGCAGATAATGGCGGATCGCCCGCATCGAACGGCCACGGCCCAACAGACTGGCCGCTTTGCCCTCGGCATAACGGAAATCATCTAACAGACCCATCGCCTGCAGCCGCAGGATCAATGGCTCGACCATCAGCGCTTCGGCCACCCCGTCGCTCAGGCCAAGGCGCACCGCCCCTTCGACCCGACGCAGAAGGACGCGACGCAGGCTTGCCGTCGAGGCTGAATAGCGTTCCAGGTAACGCATGGCGACTTTTTCTAGATAGGCCTGCGTTATGGCTTTGACCGGAGACTTGCTCATTGCGCTAGCTTAGCGCAAATTGCCCCGATCATGGACTCCCTTACACCCAGAGCGCTCGACCCGATCAACTGGCTAGGACTTTGGACCTTAACAGCCAAGGAGGTCCGCCGGTTTCTT
>DUZC01000144.1 GCA_013349735.1 Rhodospirillaceae bacterium | reverse complement strand
CCGGAAACGGGATTGAATGCATCGATTCTGGCTTTAATTTCGGCGGGTCTGGCGGTCTTGGCCCAGGGGGGGGACTTGCTAGAGTCCTGGGTAAAGCGCCATTTTGGGGTAAAGGATTCAAGCGGAATCATTCCGGGCCATGGCGGCGTGCTTGACCGGCTTGACGGTTTGTTGGCAGTTGCTCCTGTGGTAGCAGTATTCTGCATGTTCTACCAAGGAGGCCTGGCGGAGTGGCGATGAATGACAGGTTTAGACCATGACTGAGGGCAAAAGGTCGGTCACCATTTTGGGATGCACGGGCTCGGTGGGCTGTAACACCATTGATTTGGTGGGACGTGAGCCGGATCGCTTTGCCGTTGAAGCCTTGGTGGCCAATCGCAATGTCGAAAAGCTGGCCCAGCAAGCCCTGCAACTCCGGCCACGCCTGGCCGCCGTGGCCGATGAGCGGGTCTATCCAGCGCTTAAAGAGGCCTTGTTTGGCAGCCAGATCGCGGTTGCCGCCGGTGCCGCGGCGGTTATCGAAGCCGCCTCTCGTCCTGCTGACTGGGTGATGGCGGCCATCGTCGGGGCCGCGGGGTTGCAGCCGACCCTGGCGGCTATCCGGCGCGGCGCGACGATTGGTCTGGCCAATAAGGAAACGCTGGTTTGCGCCGGCGACCTGGTGATGGCCGAGGTAAAAAAGGCCGGCGCGACTTTGATTCCAGTAGACTCCGAACATTCGGCCATTTTTCAGGTCTTTGATTTCCAACAAAAGGAAGCCATAGAAAAAATCATCCTGACCGCCTCCGGTGGCCCATTCCGGACCGTGGCGCGTCAGGACATGGCGAAGATGACACCGGAGCAGGCGGTGGCCCATCCCAATTGGGATATGGGGGCCAAGATTTCGGTTGATTCGGCGACCATGATGAATAAGGGGCTCGAATTGATCGAAGCCCATCATCTTTTTGGCTTGCCCGAGGATAGGATCGAAATTCTCGTTCATCCACAGTCGGTGGTTCATAGCATGGTGGCCTATCGGGATGGGTCCGTGCTGGCGCAGTTGGGCACGCCGGATATGCGGACGCCAATCGCCTATGCATTGGCCTGGCCGCAGCGGATGAGGACGCCAGGGCAGCGCCTTGATCTGGCCGCCATTGGCAGCCTTACCTTTGGTGCTCCTGACCCGGAACGTTTTCCGGCTTTGCGCTTGGCCCGCGAAGCCTTGCGTGCGGGTGCCGGCGTGCCGACTGTTTTCAACGCGGCTAATGAAATCGCGGTTCAGGCTTTTCTTGAGCGCCGTCTGGGCTTTTTGGATATTGCGACGGTGGTTGAGACGGCCATGGCGGAATTTTCCGATGCGACGATTGGTACCTTGGATGACGTGCTAAGGTTGGACGGCGAAGCTCGGCGCTTTGCTGAAAAGGCTATCGCGTCTCACCTGCGATCGGATGGGTAAGGCCTATGCCTGGATATTTGGAGTAACGCCGTGCATTGGCTGGTAAATTTTTGGGATTACGTTGTTGTTTTCCTGTTCATTTTAACTGTCGTCGTCTTTGTGCACGAGCTTGGCCATTTTTTGGTCGCCCGCTGGGCAGGGGTGCGGGTCGAGGTGTTTTCTATCGGGTTCGGTCCTGAGTTGTTCGGCTGGACCGCTCGTTCGGGAACCCGCTGGAAAGTCTCGGTTTTGCCGTTTGGCGGCTATGTAAAGATGTTTGGCGACGCCGATGCCGCCAGTACGCCCGATTTGGGGCGGCAGTTTACCGAGGAAGAGGCAAAATACGCTTTCCCCGCAAAAAAAGTTGGCTATCGGGCCGCTATCGTCGCTGCCGGGCCCTTGGCGAATTTTGTTTTCGGGATCGTCGCCATGGCGATCATGTTCATGGTTTATGGCGAGCCAAGGACGGCGCCGGTGATTGGGCAGGTTCAGGCTGACAGCGCCGCGGCTGAGGCTGGGTTGCAAAGCGGTGATCGGATTTTGCAGGCTAACGGCCAGACCGTCGATCGCTTTCAGGATCTGCAACGGGTGGTGCGGATGACGGTCGGGGAAGCGGTCAGCCTGCGCGTCCAACGGAGCGGGCAGATCCTGACGGTGGTTGCCCAACCCAGGATTACCGAAATAAAAGACTCTTTCGGTAACCTTCATAAAACACCGGTTCTGGGCATTGTGGCCGATGCCGAGGCGACCGAGTTCCTGTCGCATGGCCCGCTTTCGGCGCTGGCGGCGGCGACGCGCGAAACCGGTGAAATGGTGTCTACGACTTTGACCGGTTTAGGTCAGATGTTGACGGGCCGACGTCAGACCGACGAACTGGGCGGCCCCTTGCGAATTGCGAAGGGGGCAGGTCAGGCGGCAAAGCTGGGACTGAGCAGTGTAATCTTCTACACCATCCTGTTATCGATAAATCTTGGGTTGATCAATTTATTCCCCGTGCCTTTGCTCGACGGGGGGCATCTCATGTTTTATGGTATCGAGGCATTGAAAGGGCGTCCTTTGGGCGCCAGGGCACAAGAATATGGTTTCCGGGTGGGTCTGATTCTGGTATTCGCCTTGATGCTGCTGGCAACTCGTAACGATCTGGTGGATCTTAGGGTTTGGGAGCTTCTCAAGGGTTTGATATCCTGACGCCGCTCGGTCGATTAGGGGGCATCTTGTCGGTTTTTTTTCGTATTCTTCTGACAGCCATGATGATTGTGGGATTCCTGCTGACAGGACCCCTTGCTCAGGCGGAGCAGGCTGGACGGGTTGGGCAGATTGCCATTCAGGGCAACCAGCGGATCGAGCCCGAAACCATTCGGTCCTATATGTCGGTGTCTGAGGGGGACCCCTTTGACGATGGCAAAATCGATAAGACCTTGAAAAGTCTTTTTGCGACCGGTCTGTTTGCCGATGTGACGATCCATCGCGAAGGGGATTCGCTGGTGGTCAAAGTGGTCGAGAACCCGATCATCAATCGCATTGCCTTCGAAGGAAACCAAAAGGTCAAGACAGACCAATTGCAGACAGAGGTGCAACTCAAGGCCCGCACGGTTTATACCCGGACCAAAGTACAAAACGACGTAAAGCGTATTCTGGATATTTATCGCCGTAGTGGCCGCTTTGCAGCGACGGTTGAGCCAAAGATTATTGAGCTTGCTCAAAACCGCGTTGATTTGGTTTTTGAAATAAAAGAGGGTCCAGGCACCTATGTCGCCAGGATCAATTTTGTGGGTAATCATGAGTTTGGTGATGTCCAACTGCGCGAGGTTTTGCAGACCAGGGAAGAGCGCTGGTATCGCTTTTTGACAACGGACGATACCTATGACCCAGATCGTGTAAATTATGATCGCGAACAATTGCGTCGCCATTACCTTCGGCATGGCCATGCTGATTTTCGGGTTATCTCGACGGTGGCCGAACTTTCGCAGGATCGTGAGCGATTCTTTATCACTTTTACCCTTGAAGAAGGGGACCGCTATCACATTGGCAAGATCGATGTGAAAAGTGCGATCCGCGAACTGAAGGCCGAGGATTTACGGGCCTCGATTACCCATCTGGAAGAGGGCGCCTGGTACAATGCGGATGAGGTAGAGAACACCACGCAGGGCCTGACCGACGTAGCGGGCAACAAGGGCTATGCGTTTATCGATATCAAGCCGGTTTTTGTGCGGCACCGCGATACCCGTACCATTGACGTGACCTTTGATGTTCGGGAAGGGCCGCGGATTTTTGTCGAGCGGATCGATATTCAAGGGAACTCGCGAACCTTGGACAAGGTCATTCGCAGGGAATTCCGCTTGGTAGAGGGGGATGCCTTCAACGCTGCCAAGCTGAGACGCTCGCGGGAACGGTTAAAGGACCTTAATTTCTTCGAAAAAGTCGAGGTGACGCCACATCCTTCGGAAACCGCGCCCGACCGTACGGTCATCAAGGTTGATGTAACGGAGAAATCAACCGGTGAATTGTCCTTCGGCATTGGTTGGTCCAGTGCATTGGGGGCCATGATCAATGTTGGGGCCAGAGAAAGAAACCTGTTGGGAA
>DUZC01000272.1 GCA_013349735.1 Rhodospirillaceae bacterium | reverse complement strand
CGGCGATATGGTGGTCTGCCTGGGGGCCGGGACCATCACCAGCTGGGCGCAAGCCCTGCCCGCTCAGCTGAATGCCCTGGCGGCCGGTCATCCTCTTCCCGAGGAGGCCGGCGAATGAATGCCATGAGCCTTTCCGGACATTTCCTCGAAGGTGCCTTGCTTGAACGGCTGCCCGCCGTTCGTGGCCGCCTGACGGCCAATGCCGCCTTAAGCCGTGTCACCTGGTTTGGCGTCGGCGGCCCTGCCGAGGTCCTGTTCAAACCGGCCGACATCGACGATCTGGCGCAGTTTCTGGCGAACAAGCCGGCCGATGTGCCGGTCACCGTGATCGGCGTCGGCTCCAATCTTTTGGTCCGCGATGGCGGTGTACCGGGCGTGGTGATTCGCTTAGGTCGTGAATTTGCCACCCTCCAGATCGAAGGCGAGCGGATCACCGCCGGAGCCGGCGCCCTTGATGGCTCGGTGGCTAAGGCCGCCGCGGCGGCCGGGCTGGGCGGGCTTGAATTCCTGTCCGGCGTGCCCGGCACCCTTGGTGGCGCCTTGCGCATGAATGCCGGGGCCTATGGCGCCGAAATGAAGGATATCACCCTTGCCGTCCGCGCCCTGGATTCTGCCGGCAGGCTGCGCCAGTTGGATGCTGCGGCGATGGGATTTGTCTATCGCGGCTCGGCGGTAGCCGAGGACTGGATTTTCGTCGAAGCGGTTTTGCAGGGATATTCCGATGAACCGGGGCAGATCGAAGCCCGGATGGCCAAAATCCAAAAGCAACGGGAAACATCCCAGCCGCTGCGCAGCCGAACCGGCGGCTCGACTTTCGCCAATCCGCCCGGACACAAAGCCTGGCAATTGATCGATCAGGCCGGTTGCCGCGGCCTGACCCTTGGCGGGGCGATGGTGTCCACCAAACATTGCAATTTTCTGATCAATACCGGCAACGCCACGGCCGCCGACCTGGAAAAACTTGGCGAAGAAGTGCGCCAGCGGGTCCGTTCGGCCACCGACATCGAACTTCACTGGGAAATCCGCCGTATCGGCGTTGGCAACGGGAACTGAAGCATGAACAAGCGAGTCCTGGTTTTGATGGGAGGGTTTTCAGCAGAGCGCGCGGTGTCGCTGAACAGCGGTGCGGCGGTCGCGGCAGCCCTGGAAAAAGCCGGCTATGCCGTGGCCACCATCGACCTGAGACGCGATTTGCGAACGCTGGTGGCCGGCCTGGAAGCCGCCAAACCTTGGGTCGTTTTTAACGCCCTGCATGGCCGTTTCGGGGAAGATGGCTCAATCCAGGGTCTGCTCGATATCCTGCGCATTCCCTATACCCATTCCGGCTTGCTGGCTTCGGCGATGGCCATGGACAAGGCCATGGCCCGGCGCATTTTCGCCGATGCCGGGATTCCGGTGGCGGAAGGCCGGGTGGTGAACAAGAGCGAAGTCCTGGCCGGCGATGTCCTGCCCCGGCCTTATGTGCTGAAGCCTCTGAACGAAGGATCGTCCGTTGGCGTACATATCATCCGGGAGGGCGACGGCCCGCTGCCGCTGGCCGGGGCCGACTGGCCCTATGGCGAGCAGGTTCTGGCCGAAGAATTTGTTCCGGGACGCGAACTCACCGTCGCCATCATGGGCGACCGGCCGCTGGGGGTAACCGAGATTACCTCGGATCGCGGCTTTTACGACTATACCGCCAAATATGCGCCGGGGGGTTCACGCCATCTGGTCCCGGCCCCCCTGCCCGCCGAAGACTATGAACAAGCGATGGCGCTGGCCTTGAAAGCGCATCAGGCCCTGGGCTGCCGCGGCGTCAGCCGGGCCGATCTGCGCTATGACGACACCCGGCCCGGCGTTCCGGCCCGCTTTGCCATGCTCGAGGTCAATACACAGCCCGGTATGACGCAGACCTCGCTGGTTCCGGAACTGGCGGCCCATGCCGGGATCAGTTTCCCCGATTTGGTCAGCTGGATGGTGGAGAACGCATCATGCGACGCTTAGGGCCCATCACCATCGCGGTCGAGGATCGTCCCGGTTCGGCGCGGACGACCAAGTCCGCCGCCAAGAAGCCGGTGATCGCCCGGCGACGCTTTGGCCTTGCGCTTTTGCGCAGAAATGCGCGAACCGCCATTGCGGTTCTGGCCATTCTTGGTCTGACCGGCAGCGGGTTTTGGCTGACCCGTTCCGCCGCCGGTCAACATTTGCAGGATCAACTGCGCCAGGACACCATCACTTTGTCGGGACGCGCCGGTTTTTCGGTCGAAGAGATCTTTGTCGAAGGGCGCAACCGGACCCCCCGGGACGCCATGCTGGCGGCTCTTGGCATCCATCGCGGCGACCCGATGTTCGGGATCGATCTGCCGCCGGGCCGCCGCCAGATCGAAGAAATCTCCTGGGTCAAGACCGCGACCATTGAACGCCGGCTGCCCAATGAAATCCATGTCCTGATCACGGAACGGGCCCCGGTGGCGCTGTGGCAAAATCAGGGGCGTTATTTCCTGATCGATCGGGACGGCCAGGTGGTCGGCGACGAGATCGAGGCCTATGCCGGCCTGCCGCTGACGGTCGGCGAAGGCGCCCCGGACCATGCCGCCCAGCTGATCGATGTCCTGGGCGCCGAGCCTGGCTTGCAGTCCCGGGTCAAGGCGGCGCAATGGGTCGGTGGCCGCCGCTGGAACGTCACGCTGGAAAGCCCTGGCGGGGGCATTGAAGTCCAGCTTCCTGAAGAGGACCCGCTGGCCTCCTGGCATGAATTGGCCAGGCTCGAAAAGGAACAAAGCTTGCTGGAGCGGCAGATCACCCTGGTGGATATGCGCCTGCCGGATCGCCTGGTGCTGCGCACCTCGGGGGCCGCGCAAACGCTGCTGCCCGCCGGCCCGCCGCGCAAAAAGCCACAGCCGGGCAAGGATGCCTAGATGTCCAAGATGAAGCTCCGCCATGGCACCGTCGCCGCGCTGGATGTGGGAACCACCAAGGTGGCCTGCTTTATCGCGCGGGCGACTGATGACGGGACCTTGCGCGTCCAGGGCATCGGCCATCAATTGTCCCGCGGCATGCGGAACGGGGCCGTTGTCGATATGGAAGAGGCCGAGACCGCGATCCGCGCGGCCGTCGATGCCGCCGAACAGATGGCCGAAGAGCGGATCCGCGAAGTTGTCCTCAATGTTTCGGGCGGCCAGCCCAGTTCAACCAATGTCACGGTCGAGGTCTCGGTAAATGGCCACGAGATCGGCGAACAGGATATCCGCCGGATGCTCGATCATGCGCGCCATCACAGCCAGGACAGTGATCGCGAGATGGTGCATTCGATTCCCATCGGCTTCACCGTCGATGGCAATGATGGCATCCGCGATCCACGCGGCATGTTTGGCGATCGTCTGGCCGTCACCATCCATATGGTCAATGCCAATCCGGGCCCTTTGCGCAATCTGTCGACAGTCATCCACCGCTGCCATCTCGATATCGAGGCCCGCGTCGCTTCGGCCTATGCCTCGGGTCTTGCCTGTCTGGTGGATGATGAAAAGGATCTGGGCGTCACCTGCATTGATCTTGGCGGCGGCACCACCTCGATCGCCGTCTTCCAAGGCGGTCATCTGGTCCATACCGATAGTATTCCGGTCGGGGGGATGCATGTCACCAACGACATCGCCCGCGGCCTGTCCACCCCTTTGGTACATGCCGAGCGGATGAAGACCCTTTACGGCAGCGCCTTGCCTTCGCCCTCGGACGATCGCGAAATCCTTAAGGTCCCCCTGGTCGGTGAAGACGAGGATGGCGCCAGCAATCAGGTGCCGCGTTCGATGCTGGTCCAGATTATTCAGCCCCGACTGGAAGAGACCTTTGAGCTGGTCCGCAGCCATCTTCAGGCCGGTGGCTTCGACAAGGTGGCGGGGCGGCGCGTCGTCCTGACCGGCGGCACCGCCCAGCTTCAGAGCATTCGCGATCTGGCCTCGATGGTCCTCGACAAGCAAGTCCGTATTGGCCGGCCCGTGGGGTTGCACGGCCTGCCGGAAGCCACCGGCGG
>DUZC01000157.1 GCA_013349735.1 Rhodospirillaceae bacterium | reverse complement strand
CTCTGGGATCCCCCGGCCGCCAAACAGGCTTTCCGCAAGGCGGCCTCAATTGCTCATGCCGCCGGCCGTCAGGTGGCGCTGTCCTTGTCCGATCCCTTTTGCGTCGAGCGCCATCGGGATGAGTTCCGTCAGTTGCTCGCCGATCACGTGGATATTTTGTTCGCCAATGAGGCCGAGATCTGTTCCTTGTTTCAGGCGGATTTCGATGAAGCCCTCCGGCAGGCGCGTTCCCTGGTGGCGATTGGCGCGGTGACCCGAGGGGCGGCCGGTTCGGTGGTTTTCGATTCTCGGAATATTGTGGAACAGCCGGCCGAGCCGGTGGCGGACCTGGTCGACACTACCGGCGCGGGCGATCTTTACGCCGCTGGCTTTCTTTACGGCCATAGCCGTAGCTTGGGCTTGGCGGTGGCGGCACGGCTGGGCGGCATTTGTGCCGCCGAGATCATTTCTCATTTTGGTGCGCGGCCGGCGGTCAATCTCGCCCAGCGGATCGGCGACCTAGGACTGGCCTGACATCATGGATCTAAGAAATATTGCCATTATTGCCCATGTCGACCACGGCAAGACGACGCTGGTGGACGCCATGCTGCGTCAATCGGGAACCTTCCGCGAGAATCAGCAGGTGGCCGAACGGGTCATGGACTCGAATGAACTGGAACGCGAGCGCGGTATTACCATCCTTGCCAAATGCACTTCGGTGCAGTGGAAAGGGGTGCGTATCAATATCGTCGACACCCCCGGCCATGCTGATTTCGGCGGTGAGGTCGAACGGATCCTGTCCATGGTCGATGGCGTGGTCGTCCTGGTGGATGCCGCGGAAGGACCGATGCCGCAGACTAAATTCGTGACCGGCAAGGCTTTGGCCCTGGGGCTGCGGCCGATTGTCATCGTCAATAAAGTCGATCGCGGCGATGCCCGGGCCCATCAGGTGCATGATGAAGTCTTTGATCTGTTCGCGGCCTTGGATGCCGACGACCATCAATTGGATTTTCCGACCTTATTCGCGGTCGGCCGTGACGGCTGGGCCGACGAAAGTCTTGATGGTCCACGCAAGGACTTGTCCAGTCTGTTTGATCTGATCCTGCGCCATGTGCCGCCGCCGACGCGCGATCTCAATGCTCCCTTTGCCATGCTGGCCACCACGCTGGAGGCCGATCCCTATCTTGGTCGGGTGCTGACCGGACGGATTCATGGCGGCTCGGTCAAGATGAACCAGTCGGTAAAGGCGCTGTCACGGGATAGCACTTTGTTGGAGCAGTTCCGGGTCACCAAGATTCTTGCTTATCGCGGCATCGAGCGGGTGGCGCTGGAAACGGCCGAAGCCGGGGATATCGTCGCTTTGGCGGGAATGTCCAAGGCCACGGTGGCCGATACCCTCTGCGCCCTCGAAGTGACCGAGGCTCTGCATGCCCAACCCATCGATCCGCCGACCCTGGCCATGACTTTTTCGGTTAATGACAGTCCGCTGGCCGGTCAAGAGGGCGACAAGGTGACGAGCCGGGTTATCGGCGCCCGGCTGATGCGGGAAACCGACAGTAATGTGGCCATCCATGTGCGGGAAACCGGCAGCAAGGACGCCTTTGAGGTGGCTGGCCGCGGTGAATTGCAATTGGGTGTGCTGATCGAGACCATGCGCCGCGAAGGTTTTGAGCTGTCTATCTCCCGGCCGCGGGTGTTGTTTCGCCAGGATCCCGACAGCGGTGAACGGCTGGAACCGATCGAGGAAGTCTTCGTCGATGTCGATGAGGAATATTCCGGGGTGGTGGTCGAGAAAATGAGCCTGCGCAAGGCCGAAATGACCGGAATGAAGCCGTCTGGCGGCGGAAAATTGCGCATTACCTTTTTGGCGCCGTCGCGCGGTCTGATCGGTTATCACGGTGAATTTCTTACCGACACCCGTGGCACCGGCCTGATGAACCGCATGTTTCATGGCTATGCCCCCTTCAAGGGAGCCATCGAAGGGCGGCGCAATGGCGTGCTGATTTCCAACGGGGCCGGGGAAACCGTTTCCTACGCTTTGTGGAATCTCGAAGAGCGCGGGCCGCTGTTTTTAGCCGGCGGGGTCAAATGCTATGAAGGCATGATCATCGGCGAGCATAGCCGCGGCAATGATCTGGAGGTCAATCCGCTGAAGGGCAAGCAGCTGACCAATATCCGCACCACCAGCAAGGATGAGGCGGTTCGCCTGACACCGCCCCGCCGCATGAGCCTTGAACAGGCCATCGCCTATATCGAAGATGACGAATTGGTTGAAGTGACGCCAAAAAGCATAAGATTGCGCAAGCGTCTGCTGGATGCCAATGACCGCAAGCGGGCCAGCCGTTCGAAGGATCAAAGTTGAATGCGCTGAAGGCTTATGCGGATCGCCGCATTCTGGCGATCCTGGTTCTGGGCTTTTCCAGCGGCTTGCCGCTGCTCCTGACCTTTTCGACGCTGTCGGCCTGGTTGGCCAAGGTGGGAGTCAATCGTGCCTCGATTGGCCTGTTCGCCTTGGTCGGTCTGCCTTATGCGCTGAAATTTCTTTGGTCTCCCTTGCTGGATCGCTTGCCGCCTCCCTTGCGGGTCGGGCGGCGTCGTGGCTGGGGTCTGCTGATTCAGGCCTGCTTGATCGCCGCATTGCTGGCGCTGGGGCAGGCCGACCCCTTGCGGGACCTTGCTCTGGTTGCCGCCTTGGCGGTGCTGGTCAGTTTTCTGTCGGCCAGCCAGGATATCGTGATCGACGCCTATCGCGTCGAACTGCTTGAGGATTCGCAACAAGGTCCGGGGGCCGGGGCAACCCAGGTCGGCTATCGGCTGGGGATGCTGGTGGCCGGCGCCGGGGCGCTGTTTATTGCCGATCAGTTTGGCTGGTTCGCCGCCTATGCTACGATGGCCGCCCTGCTGGGCTCTGGCCTGCTGGTTTTCCTCTTTGCCGGCGAACCGACCCCGAAAATTTTACCGGCGACCCTGGAGCGCGAAGCCAGGGCGGCGGCCTGGCTGGCGGAACGGCCCGATCTGGCCGGATGGCAAGCCAAATTATTGGCCTGGCTTCATGGCGCGGTGGTCTGTCCCTTTGCCGATTTCATGCAGCGGCATCACTGGCCGGCGGTGCTGTTGCTGGTGATTGGCTATAAGCTGGGCGAGGCCATGGCCGGGGTGATGGCGACGCCACTTTATGTGAGCCTGGGCTTTTCCTTAAGCGAGATTGCCGCGGTCAGTAAGATTTTCGGCTTTTGCGCGACGGTTGCCGGCAGTCTGCTGGGGGGATGGGCGGTGATGCGGTTGGGCTTGCTGAAAGCCCTGCTGGTTTGCGGCGTTTTGCAATCGCTCGGCAATCTGTTTTATGTGCTGCAGGCCGTCGCCGGGCATCAGCTGCAGATTCTGGCGCTTTGTGTGGCTGCGGAAAATCTGACCGGCGGCATGGCCGGGGCGGCGTTAGTGGCCTATATTTCCGGCCAATGCAATGGCGCCTATACCGCAACCCAATATGCTTTGCTGTCCTCTTTGACGGCTTTGGGACGAACGCTGTTTGCCTCGAGCGGGGGCATGCTGGCCGAGCGGTTGGGGTGGGCCAGTTTTTTTACGATGAGCACCGTGGTGACGCTGCCGGCGTTATTGCTGTTGCTTTGGTTGATGAAACGGGCGGAACCGCCGCTCAGCCAAAGCGTCCGGTGATATAGCCCTGGGTCAGGGTTTCGCGCGGGTTGGTAAAAATTTCCTCGGTCAAGCCGAGCTCCACCAGTCTTCCCAGATGAAAAAAGGCTGTGCGCTGCGAAACCCGGGCGGCCTGCTGCATGGAATGGGTCACGATGACAATGGTGTAGTCGGCCCGCAATTCTTCGATCAGCTCTTCGATCCTGGCGGTGGCGATCGGATCCAGCGCCGAGCAGGGTTCGTCCATCAGGATGACTTCCGGACTGACGGCGATGGCGCGGGCAATGCACAGCCTCTGCTGCTGGCCGCCAGAGAGTCCGGTGCCAGGATGATGGAGCTGGTCCTTGACCTCATTCCACAATCCGGCCTTGGTCAG
>DUZC01000264.1 GCA_013349735.1 Rhodospirillaceae bacterium | reverse complement strand
CAAGCGCTTTGGATCTGGCCGTTACTAGAGCGCTTCAGTTTTAAACTGAAGCACTCTAGAACTCATGTGAGAACGAAAAATCTCCGATTTTTCAATGCTCAAGCGCCGCTCTGGCTTAAGAGTTTTTCAGCTTTTTAATTCAGTTAAAATGCGAAAAACTCTAAATCTTCATTGGCCCGCCCGTTGGGCCACCGAATCTCTTGAAATCTGACTGGATTTGGACGACAAGCCTAGCCTGGATTTCTTGCCCGGACTATCCACCCCGAACCGACTCGCCTGGGCTTGATTTGCGGGGTGGCAGCAAACGCAGAAGGTTTCATTCTCATGACAGTTGATCCTGCCAAGGGTTCCTTGGCCCCATTGCAAAGGGACATGGCCAATGCCATCCGTTTTCTGGCCATTGACGCCGTAGAAAAGGCAAAATCCGGCCATCCAGGAATGCCGATGGGGGCCGCCGACATTGCGACGGTTTTGTTTTCCCGCTTCTTAAAATTTGACGCCGAAGCGCCGCGCTGGGCAGACCGTGATCGCTTTGTGCTGTCCGCCGGGCATGGCTCGATGCTGCTTTATGCCTTGGCCTATCTTACCGGCTATGCCGATGTCGATATTGAGCAGGTGAAAAATTTTCGCCAATTGGGCGCAAGAACCGCCGGCCATCCGGAATTCGGGCATGTCAGTATCGCCGAGACCACCACCGGCCCGCTGGGCCAGGGGTTGGCCAACGCCGTCGGCATGGCTCTGGCGGAAAAGATGCTGGCCGCCCGCTTCGGTCAAGATCTGGTGGACCATCGCACCTGGGCCCTGGTCGGAGACGGCTGCCTGATGGAAGGGATCAGCCAGGAAGCGATTTCCCTGGCTGGACATCACCGTCTGCGCAAACTGGTGGTCCTCTGGGACGATAATGAAATTTGCATCGATGGAGCCACCAGCCTGACGGTCAGCGATGACCAGCTGCAGCGGTTTCGCGCCAGCCAATGGCATGCCCTGCGCGTCGATGGCCATGATCCCGAAGCGATCGCCAAAGCCATCGAAGAAGCGATGGCCAGTGACCGTCCGACCCTCATCGCCTGTCGGACCGTCATCGGCTTTGGCGCCCCCAGCAAAGCAGGCTCGGAAAAGACCCATGGCGCCCCCCTGGGTGCCGAGGAAATCGCCGGCACCCGGGCCAAGCTTAACTGGCCACACGCGCCGTTTGTCGTGCCCTCGCCCTTGCTTGACGCCTGGCGGGCCGCGGGACGGCGTGGCCAAGCCGCTCGCCTGGCCTGGGAAAAGCGCCTGGGACTGGCTGACAGCGCAACGCGCGGCAGCTTCTTGCGCAGCCTCGAAGGAAGCCTGCCCGAGGGCTGGCAGGCCGCGGCGCAGTCCTTTAAAGCCAAGGTAATTGCGGATAAGCCGCTCTGGGCCGCCCGCAAAGCCTCGCAGGAAGCCTTAGAGGTCCTGACCGCCGCCATCCCGGAGCTGATCGGGGGATCGGCGGATCTTACCCATTCCAATTTGACCATCACCCGTTCGACCCGACCGATCACCCCGAGCGATGCCAGCGGCAGTTATCTCCATTATGGCGTTCGCGAACATGGGATGGCCGCCTTGATGAATGGACTGGCGCTGCATGGTGGGTTCATCCCCTATGGCGCCACCTTCATGGTGTTCACGGACTATCTGCGTCCGGCCCTTAGGATGTCGGCCTTGATGGGTCAAAGAGTCTTGTATCTGATGACCCATGATTCCATCGGCCTGGGCGAAGATGGTCCGACCCATCAACCCATCGAACATCTTGCATCCCTGCGGGCCATACCCAATCTTTTGGTCTTCCGCCCCTGCGATCCGGTTGAAACCATGGAGGCGTATGAACTGGCGCTGCAAAACCAATCGGGACCAAGCCTGCTTTCGCTGTCCCGCCAGGCTCTGCCAACCTTGCGCTCCGACCAAAGCGAGAACAAAACGTCGTTCGGCGCCTATGTCCTGGCCGAGGCCGAGACCGCGGCCCGGGTTACTTTGATCGCCACCGGCTCGGAAGTCGAATTGGCTATGCAGGCCCGCCAATTGTTGAAAGCCAAGGGAGTCGCCGCCAAAGTTGTCTCGATGCCCTGCTGGAGCTTGTTTGACCGCCAGGACCCCGCTTATCAGACCAAAACACTGGGTGAAAACACGGTTCGCATCGCCGTCGAGGCCGGCTCGACTTTTGGTTGGGAGCGCTATATTGGCCCCCAAGGCGCCGTAATCGGCTTGACCGAATTCGGCGCTTCAGGCCCACCGGATCAGGTTTATGCTCATTTCGGAATCACCGCACAGGCCGTGGCGGACGCCGCCCTGGCCAGACTTTGAGAAAAGGAACACCAAGATGGCTATGATCTCCTTGCGCCAGTTACTCGATCACGCGGCCGAGCATGGTTACGGCCTGCCCGCCTTCAACATCAATAATATGGAGCAGATGCTGGCGATCATGGCCGCGGCCAAAAAGACCGACTCGCCGGTTATCCTGCAGGCAAGCCGCGGCGCCCGCAGCTACGCCAATGATATTGTGCTGAAACATCTCATCCAGGCCGCCGTCGAGCTTTATCCCGATATCCCGGTCTGCATGCACCAGGACCATGGCAATAGTCCGGAAACCTGTCTGTCCGCCATTACCAGCGGATTCTCTTCGGTTATGATGGACGGCTCGCTGAAAGAGGACGGAAAAACCCCGGGCGATTGGGACTATAATGTTGGGGTAACCAGTAAAGTCGTAGAATTATCCCATATGGTGGGCGTCTCGGTTGAAGGGGAATTGGGTGTTCTGGGCTCCTTGGAAACCGGCAAGGGCGACAAAGAAGACGGCCATGGTTTTGAAGGCACCCTGGATCACTCGCAACTCTTGACCAACCCCGATCAGGCGGTGGACTTTATCAAAAAGACCAAGGTGGATGCCCTGGCCATTGCCATGGGCACCTCGCACGGCGCCTATAAATTCAGCCGCAAGCCTACGGGGGATATTCTGGCCATGCATGTGGTCAAGGAAATCAACCGGCGCCTGCCAAATATGCATCTGGTGATGCATGGTTCGTCATCGGTGCCGCAAGAGTTGCAAGACATCATCAACAAATATGGTGGTGAAATGCCCCAGACCTTCGGGGTTCCCGTCGAAGAGATCCAAGAGGGCATCAAACATGGCGTCCGCAAAATCAACATCGACACCGATTGCCGCATGGCTATAACCGGCCAAATCCGCAAAGTTTTCGCTGAAAAGAAGTCGGAATTCGATCCGCGCAGCTATCTGAAGCCGGCAATGGCCGCCATGCAGGCCCTGTGCGAAACGCGTTATCAGCAATTTGGCACAGCCGGTAATGCTTCAAAAATCAAGGTTCTTCCCCTGTCTGAAATGGCCAAACGTTATAAGGATGGCTCACTCGATCCCAAATAATTCATTGGCATCCGAACAGCCCCGCCACCGTTCAACCGGCAGTTGGACGGTGGCGGGCGGTATTTTTCGGTATCGCAAATCCTGCTAAAGGGCCGTTTCATGACCGTCAAGATCGCGCCATCCATTCTCTCCGCAGACTTCGCCCGCTTGGGCGAAGAGGTCCGCGCCATTGATGCGGCCGGTGCCGATTATATTCATGTCGATGTCATGGATGGACATTTTGTCCCCAATCTCACGGTCGGCCCGGCGGTGGTCAAGGCATTGCGCCCCCATACCGGGAAGATCATCGATGTCCATCTGATGATTGAACCGGTCGACCCTTATATTCAGGCCTTTGTCGAGGCCGGCAGCGATATTATTACCGTTCATGCGGAAGCGTCCCGTCATCTTGACCGCTCTTTGCAATTGATCCGCTCTTACGGGCGTAAAGCCGGGGTGTCCCTAAATCCGGCAACGCCGGAAAGCGCCATCGCCTATGTCCTCGACAAGGTTGACCTGATCCTGGTTATGTCGGTCAATCCGGGCTTCGGCGGCCAGCAGTTTATTCCGGCTTCGCTGGACAAGATCCGTCGGATTCAGGAAATGGTGGCGGGCCGCCCCATCGAGATTCAGGTCGATGGCGGTGTCACCGCCGCCAATGCCGGCACAATTACGGCCGCCGGTGCCCAGGTTCTGGTGGCCGGCAGCGCGGTCTTTGCCTCCAGCGATTA
>DUZC01000228.1 GCA_013349735.1 Rhodospirillaceae bacterium | reverse complement strand
GCCGGAAATCATGATCCCCTTGGTCGGGACCAAAAAGGAATTGGACCTGTTAAAGGATGTGGTGGACGGAGCGGCCCAGCAGGTTTTCAAACGCAGCGGGACCACGCTGACTTATCTGGTTGGGACGATGATTGAATTGCCCCGCGCCGCCTTGGCTGCCGGGTCGATCGCGGAAACCGCCTTGTTCTTCAGTTTTGGCACCAATGACCTGACCCAGACCACATTGGGAATGTCCCGTGACGATTCGGGCCCCTTCCTTGAGGTCTATCGCCAAAAAGGCATCTATGAACAGGATCCCTTCGCCAGCCTGGATCAAGAGGGTGTGGGCGAGATGGTTAAAATTGCCGTCGAGCGTGGTCGGCGCACCCGTCCCGATTTGAAATTGGGCATTTGCGGTGAACATGGCGGGGACCCCGCCTCGATCGGGTTTTGCCAAAAAGTTGGGCTTGATTATGTGTCCTGCTCGCCCTATCGGGTTCCCATCGCCCGGCTGGCGGCGGCGCAGGCCGCGTTGGGCGTTCGTTCGGAGTCCACGGCCTGAAGCAGCCAGAAACGACATCGCCGGATTTGACTCTTGCCGGGCTGAGAACGGGCGGCAAAGCCGCCTTGGCACGGGCTTTGGCCTTGATCGAGCGGTCTCCGGACAGCCAGCCGGTGATCGAGCTGTTGTCCGCGGCTTATGCGGAGCCCCGGGCCCAGGTGGTCGGCATGACCGGCCCGCCTGGGGTGGGAAAGTCCACCTTGATGAATGCTCTGATCCAGACTTGGCGGCGTGCCAACCGGACAGTCGCCTGCATTGCGGTGGATCCGTCTTCGCGGCGTTCTGGCGGCGCCTTGCTGGGGGATCGCACCCGGCTGGCCACCGACCCCGAAGATCAGGGTGTTTTCGTGCGTTCGATGGCCGCCCGCGATCGTCTCGGCGGCTTGGCCGCCTTGACGGTCTCGGCGATGGTCTTGATGCGGGCGCTCTATGATGTGGTTTTGATTGAGACGGTCGGGGTCGGTCAATCGGAGACCGATGTGGCCGGCGTCGCCGATACCGTCCTGTTCTGCGTCCAGCCCGGCTCAGGGGATTCCTTGCAATTCATGAAGGCCGGCATCGCCGAGATCCCGCATATCGTGGTGGTCACCAAGGCCGATCTCGGTGCGGCGGCCGAGCGGGCCAAGGCCGATGTCATCGGGGCCTTGAGCCTTGCGGACCAGGAGGCGGATTGGGCCCTTCCGGTTTTGTTAGTGGCCTCTTTGGCGCGTCAGGGTGTTGACGCGGTGGTTTCCGCCATTGACGCGCATTTTCGCTGGCTGTCTGGCAATCAAACTTTGGCGACGCAGCGACAGGGCCAGGCCGCGCTGTGGCTGGTCGAAGCCCTGCGCGAGCGTTTTGGCCGTGAAGGATTGCGCCGTGCCGGCGATGTCTCTTTGCGCGCGGATCAATCGCCCTTTCTAAGGCTGGCGGAACTGGCGAGGCAGCTTTAATGCGACCCTTTGCGATCGCCGGCCTGGTTTTGTGGTTGAACGCCTGCGCTTCCTCCAGCGGGGACGCGGTTTGGCAGAATTTCAGTGCTCTGGCGGGTGGCGATCGGGCCTTAGCCGAATCGGCGCTGGCTGAAATGTTCGGTGATGACCCGGCCTTATGGCCTGATTGGCTGGAACCGCAGGCAGCCCAACTGCCGGCGTCCGGCGGTGCAATGCTGGTGGTGCGCCAGCCGGTCCATGCCCCCTGTGGCCAGTACCGCTATAGCTTTTTTGCACCGGTCAGTGGGGGCCGGCGTGAAAAGTTGGGGGGTGATTTCTGTGCCGGCAGTCTCGAGGTGGTGCCGGGGCCCATGCAGCGGTTGCCGGACTTTTGGCTGCGCGAAGGCTGGGTCGAAGCGGCCAAGACCGTCTGGCAAAGACAGGATCGCCGCATTCGCTGGAATGGTCAGGAATGGCGGCTGATGGCCAGCAATCCTTAAACCGCGTTATCAACCGGATCAGCGGCAGAGAGCCCGGGTAACCGCATCGGGTTCACCGGCGATCACGCGCAAGAGGACACGTGCAGGACCGGTTGGCCGACGATGGCCTTGCTCATAATTACGGATGGTTTCGACCGAGAATCCGTATCGACCCGCAAATTGTTCCTGGCTGAGACCCAGCCGCTGCCTTATTGCGCGGACATCGTCCGGTAGGGGGGGTGGAAGGATCCGTCGCGCCCGTACCAGTTCATCGTCACTGAAAATCGGGGCCAGATCGGGATCGCTGTCAATCGAGGCCTCGATTTCCGCGTCGGTTACCTGGGCAAGACCCGCCCAGTCCACTTTGGCTAGGTCAAGGTCAGCTCGGGTACGTTGCACGATAGCCATCTCGTTCCTTTTGGTGGGCCAGCCGCAGGCTGATAATCCTGCGAACCTGACCGTTGTCCGTTGGCCGATCGGTGTAGATGCAGACGAGAATAATGTCCCGCACCTGCCCGATGGCCTTTATCCGAAGCTCGCCATAGTCGCGCCGGCCGTCCTCAATTTCGAGGGTGGGTCCCTCAAATAACGCTATGGCCACTTCGAATGGCAGGCGGCGCTCATGCAAATTGCGAAGGCTCTTCGCATCGTCCCATTCGAAGATCATGGATTAAAGTAGTACGATGACAGGCATCCGTCAATGACGGACTAACCAATACAAACCGCCCCTCCTTTTTCAGGAGGGGCGGGGTTTGATGGATCGTTTAATTGGCTTTGGTGGGTGTCGGCTGAGCCGCTTTGGCGGGTTCGGCTTTGACCGTCGAGGCCGGCTCGGCCTTGGCCGGGGCCTGCTTATCCGAGACCTTTTTCACCGTGTGCTTGTCGATGCTGGCGGCGGTCTGGCCGGCCGGGGCAACGACGCTGGTGGTGGGGGTTACGGTCTGATCGGCCGCGAAGGCCGCGCCGCTTAACAGAACTGCAGAAACCGCCAGGCTCGAAAACACATGCTTAAACATCTAATTTACTCCGTTTGAGGGCTTGCTTCGGGTCATCCCCGTTGCAAGAACAGTTCTACCCCTGCTCTGTGGCAAGTTCGGGGCGGTAATCGGGAAGAAAAAGGTCTTTTGGTGCGACTTGCGGCAAAGTCGCCACAATTCATGTTGGCAGTTCGTGCGGGGGCGGGCTAAATAGCCCTATGGCGTTTCATCATTGCATCTTCTGCCGTATCGTGGCCCGTGACGCTCCGGCCTATATCCTGGCCGAGGATGGGGATTGTCTGGCCTTCATGGACATTAACCCCGTGGCGCCTGGCCATGCTCTGATCGTGGCCAAGCAGCATGCCGAGAATATTTTCGACATTCAGGCGCCGGTTCTGCAGCGGCTGATGGGAACCGTGCAAAGGGTCGCTCAGGCGGTCAATGCCGTGTTTTTGCCCGACGGCATCAATATTGTGCAGTCCAACGGGCCAGGGGCAGCACAGTCGGTGCCACATTTCCACATTCATGTGGTGCCCCGCTGGCAAAATGATGATCTGTTAATGAACTGGTCGCTGCGGCCCGGCGAACGTTCCGCCATCGAGGCCAATGCCGCCAGACTCCGGGCAATTCTGGGTTAGGCTCTATATTAAATTCTCAAAAGCCTGGGCGGCGTCATCCCAGCTCCACCGGCCCTGCAGACGCAGGGCGGCCTGATGCTGGGCCTGCCATAAGTGGTCGTTGTTCAGTAAGGCATGGGCGGCATCGGCAAAGGCGGCCTGGCCCTTTACGACAAAGCCGGTTTGGCCATCCACCACACGCTCGGCCATACAGGCGATATCCTCCACCACGCCGGGCAGGCCCATGGCCTGGGCTTCAGCCGCGGCATAACAAAAGGTTTCGCCGGGATCGCCCCGGTAAAGAAAGACGCGGGCCTCGGTCATTTCCCGGACCAGGTCAGCCTTGGGCAAGGGTCCACGCAGGACGACGCCCTGGGCCGCAAGGCTCGCGGCGGTCTCGAGAACGGCTGCCATCTCCTGGGCCTTGGCCGCGCCAACCGCACCATAAATGGCGGCGCCGGCGAAGATATGCAACTCGGCCTGGGGTGTTCGCGGTCGGATCAGGTCGCACCAGACCTGTAAAAGCCAATCCAGGGAACGGAGCGGGTTGGACAGAAACAAGGCCCGGGGCGGCGGGGCTGTGGTCCGTGGGGTGGCACCCAGGAACAATGCCGGCAAGCCCAGCGGAAT
>DUZC01000235.1 GCA_013349735.1 Rhodospirillaceae bacterium | reverse complement strand
AGCCTTTTTAAAACCGTTCTGGACACGCCACAAACCCAAGAAATCCGTCAAGACCTGCGTTGGCTGCAATCCCATCTGGGACCGGCCAGAGATGCGGAGGTCTTCGTCCGTGAGATTCTTGACCCGGTGACGCCGGTCTTTGCCGAGGTTCCCGGATTTTCTGAGCTGCGCCAGCAATTTATCGCCCGGCAGCAAGGGCTGTTAGAAATGGCCCGGGCCCTGCCCGAGCAACCCCGTTTTACCCAAACCTTGCTCAGCCTTTCGCGTTGGGCCGAGGGGGGCGACTGGCTGCGCCAAGCAAACCAGCCAAGCAATATCTCGAACAACCAAACGGTCAGCGATTTTGCCCGGACGGCCCTGACCAAGCGGGATCGTCAAATTGGCAAAGCCATGCTGCGGCTTGACAAAATGGCGGAGTCCGAACGCCACGAACTAAGAATTAAGATTAAAAAGCTTAGATATAGCATTGATTTTTTTGGATCTATTTTTCACGCCAATCGCGCAAAGCGGTCTTCGGTAGCACTGGGACTGGTCCAGGATCGCTTGGGCCTGCTTAACGACATTGCCGTGGCGCGCCAGATCTTGCAACGTCAGGCTGACGAAAACGGCACCGTACAAAGCAGCTGGGTCGCCGGAATGATTGCCGGCTGGCACAGCGCGCAGACCAAAGAACTGTTGCGTCAGGCTGCCCTGGATTGGAAGGGCTATGCCCGTTTGCCGCGTTTCTGGACAGAAGATTAGGGTGGCTAATCGGGTAACCAGAACCCTAAGACCACGGCACCTAGCACGATAACAAATCCCCAGATGATTATGTTGGAAAACGTCCGAAAGGCCTGACGATCATTGGCATTTTGCAGCCCAATCAAATTACAGACACAATCGCCAGGCCAAAGAAACCATTTCATTCGTCGAGCTTCTTTCCATCCAAGGTCTTTTCGAACCCTTTGCGTAGAGCCCGGTCATTTTCTTTTTGGGCTTTGCCCCGGCCAAACTTGACACGATTAGCCGAAGCCTCCTGACTGGCCTCACTCTGTTTCCGCGCTTTGCGGACCCGGTTCAGGTTGATCACCTCTCCCAATGCCGAAACTCCCTGCTGTGAGCCACAAATTTTACCTGCTTTATAGCAAAGCAATCCAGCCTACTCTGCTGCACCAAAATATTATTGCAAAGTCCGCTTGCGCCCTACTTCCGGGTTCTGCTATAGGTCGCCTCCCTTTGCGGGGGTGTAGCTCAGTTGGTTAGAGCGCCGGCCTGTCACGCCGGAGGTCGCGGGTTCGAGCCCCGTCACTCCCGCCACTTACCTTCCTCTCACGAGCAATAAACCAGCGTCTATATGGCGCTCCGTCATCGTGACCGAAACGGTCTTTATTCGCTCGCTTGCGAATTAATATTACGCAAAAGTGATTAAAAACGAAATTTCTTGAACATCTCTTCCGCCTCCGTGTATCAATCCTCCCACTGCTAATGTCCTGATCACCACACGCCTGCAGTACGGGAGCCCTGAAGCAATGACACAAAAACCAATGATTGCCTTGGACGGCAATGAAGCCTGTGCCTCGGTCGCTTTCCGTACCAGCGAAATCGCTGTCATTTACCCGATTACACCGTCGTCAACGATGGGCGAACTGGCCGAGCAATGGTCTTCGGAAGGCAAAACTAATATTTGGGGAATGGTCCCGGAAATCACCGAAATGCAGTCGGAAGCCGGCGCGGCCGGCGCTGTCCATGGCGCTATCCAGGCCGGCTCATTGGGAACCACCTTTACCGCCTCGCAGGGGCTGTTGCTGATGATTCCCAACATGTACAAGATCGCGGGCGAATTGACGCCTTTTGTCATGCATGTTTCCGCCCGCACCGTTGCCACCCATGCCTTGTCCATTTTCGGTGATCACTCAGACGTCATGGCAACCCGCCAGACCGGCTTTGCCATGCTGGCGGCAGCCTCCGTACAGGAAGCCCAGGATATGGCGGCCATCGCCCTGTCCAGCAGCTTACGCACCCGGGTCCCGGTTCTGCATTTCTTTGACGGTTTCCGTACCTCGCACGAGGTTGCAAAGATTGAAGCCCTCGGTGATGACGAACTGAGGGCGATGATCGATGAAAACCTCGTTCATGAACACCGACGCCGGGCTCTGACCCCAGACCGCCCGGTCGTGCGGGGAACAGCCCAGAACCCGGATAGCTTTTTTCAGGCGCAAGAAGCCCGCAATCGTTATCACGACGCCGTGCCCGGCATCACCCAGGCCGAGATGGACCGCTTCGCCGCATTAACCGGACGGCATTACAAGCTGTTCGACTATTCCGGACATCCTGAGGCCGAGGAAATCATCGTCATCATGGGATCCGGGGCCGAAACCGTTCATAAAACTGTCGAGCGCCTGAATGCGGAAGGGCGCAAGGTGGGCGTGGTAAAAGTTCGGCTTTATCGGCCTTTTTCCGTGGATGCTTTCGTGGCCGCCTTGCCCACCTCGACCCGAGCCATTGCCGTGTTGGATCGGTGCAAAGAGGCAGGATCGGTGGGCGAGCCCCTTTACCTGGATGTCGTGGCCGCCCTCAGCGAAGCGGAATCCGCCGGTCTGCGCCCCTCAGCCGCCAGGCCCCGCCTGATCGGAGGCCGCTTTGGACTGGCGTCAAAAGAGTTTGATCCAAGAATGGTTAAAGCGGTTTTTGATGAGCTGCGCCAGGAAAGCCCCCGACAACATTTCACCGTAGGCATCAATGACGACGTGACCGGACTTTCTCTGGCTCTTGACGAAAATTTTTGCCTTGAAGTCCCGGACACCCGTGAAGCCGTATTCTTTGGCCTTGGCGCGGACGGTACTGTCGGAGCCAACAAAAACTCGATCAAGATTATCGCCGAAAATACGGACCTCTATGCGCAAGGGTACTTTGTCTATGATTCCAAAAAATCGGGTGCCGTAACCATTTCTCATTTGCGCTTCAGCCCATCCCCGATTCAGACCGCATATCTGATCGAGCAAGCCGATTTCGTCGCCTGCCATCATTTTCATTTTCTGGATAAGATTGACGTCCTCGGTCTGGCCCGTCCGGGCGCGACCTTCCTCCTGAATGCCCCTCAGGGCGCCGCAGCGGTATGGGCAGAGTTGCCGCGCTCAGTCCAACAGACGATCATCGACAAGAAGCTTGAAGTCTATGTCATTGATGCCCGCAAAGTTGCCCTGGCCGCCGGCATGGGCGGGCGGATCAACACGATCATGCAGACTTGCTTCTTTGCCTTGTCCAAAGTCCTGCCCCGCGACGAGGCCATTGCCCAAATCAAGAAGGCCATTACCAAGACCTATGGCCGTAAAAGCGCCAAACTGGTGGAAAAGAACTGTGAAGCGGTGGATAGCACCCTGGCGCAGTTGGTCAAGCTGACCATTCCGGCGCAAGCCAGCAGCACGCATGAACTGCCGCCGATCGTACCCTTGGACGCCCCCGATTTCGTGAAGCGCGTCACGGCCATAATGCTGGCTGGCAAAGGCGACCTCCTTCCGGTCAGCGCCTTCCCGCCGGACGGAACCTGGCCGGTGGGCACGGCACAGTATGAAAAGCGTAACATTGCCGACGAAATCCCGGTTTGGGAAACCAGCCTGTGCATCCAATGCAACAAATGCGCGATGGTCTGTCCCCATGCGGCAATCCGGGCCAAGGCCATTCCACCGGATGGACTGACCGGCGCTCCGGCCAGTTTGAAATCCATGCCCTATCGGGGTGCCGAGGTCAAAGGCGGGACCTACCTGCTGCAGGTCGCCCCCGAGGACTGCACCGGTTGCACCCTTTGTGTGAAGGTTTGCCCCGGCAAGGACAAGACCAACCCCAACCGACTGGCCTTGGCCATGGCGCCAAAAGACCCGATTCTGGCCGCCGAGCGGGACAATTTTAAATATTTTCTGTCCTTGCCCGATCTTGAACGGGCGGATGTGATGCTGACCCCAAAAGCCGTCCAATTGATGCGCCCGCTCTTTGAATTCTCGGGCGCTTGCCTGGGATGCGGTGAAACACCCTATGTCAAGATGCTGACACAATTATTCGGCGACAGGGCTTTGGTCGCCAATGCCACCGGCTGTTCCTCGATTTTCGGCGGCAACCTTCCGACCACCCCCTATGCCACCGACAGCGCCGGCCGCGGACCGGCCTGGGCCAATTCTCTGTTCGAAGACAATGCCGAGTTCGGTCTTGGTTTTCGTTTGTCCG
>DUZC01000305.1 GCA_013349735.1 Rhodospirillaceae bacterium | reverse complement strand
CCAGTGCCTTCATCGTCCCTCTCCTGAGGTGATCACCAGGACTTTGTTCCCCTTATAAAAATGACCAAAAGGGGCCGGCGCCACCTCGGCGAACCCTTCGACCAACTGGCGCGCGGCCTCCTCGAAAGACCCCGAGAAATCAGCGGATGCCTCCATTGGATAGCGCCGGTTGGACTGCCAGACCAAATGCCATCCGGCTTGCTCGCACCAGCCGTTCAAAACCTCCTTCAAGCTTTTTCCCGAACCCGCCGTCCAAAGAGTTCCAACGCTAACCGCGGGTGACGGCAGATCCGAAAAAACTGGCAGAGCCGCCGGCTTCTCGGCGCGGGGCTCACCGACCGGTGACGGCTGAACGGCCTCCTTTGGATCGCTTAGGCCCTCAATCGTAAGGCTTACCCGGCCGCTGGATTTCCCCGGCGAAAATTCGTGCCGGATGGAAAAGGACAGGCCGCGCTTGCTGAGTTCACCGGTGACCGCGGCCAGCCTGGCCTCGGCGAACCGACGGATCTCCCCGCCGCTTCCCTCATAAACGGTCACCCGCAGCCGGACGTTGCTTTTGTTTGCCAGTGAGGCCCCCAGACGATCAAAGCGCTTGGCTTGGTCAGAGGCCAAACGGCTCGACATTTGGTCAAACGCCACCTCTCTCTCATCGCCAATAGCTGGGAAATCAGGGCTGTTCGCCGGTGGCAGAAGATCGACAGGCGCCGCCGCTGCACCCCAACCTCCTCCCAGCCAGAAATGGGCCAGGAGGAGAAGCATGGGGATTGCGACCTTTTGCCGCCCTCGCCCGACCGCGAAACCAGCCGGGCTCATGGTCGGCCTCCACTGGCCCCGTTGGGTGAACGCGCCGGAGCAATCGGCGGTATGGTTCCGCCCACGGTTACATTGGGCCTATTTTGTTGCCGTCCCAACCAGCGTACGCATAAAACGCGCCCCCCAAGCCGCAGGGTAAAGTCTCCAACGGCTTCGGCAATCAAGAGATTGCCACGCGCCCCCCCCGTTCGGGTATTGACCACGCTGTCAACACCGTCAACAAGTTGATGAACAACAGGTCGCGCCACGGTGTCACTGGCATCACCAAAATCAAAATATGTAAAAACCCCATCCTCATAGACACGGTCCGGTGCAATGGCCGCATCATTGTCCGTCCGGGCATACATCTTCATGTCATAGCGCAGATCCTCAGGATGATAGGCAAGTCGACGCAAATAATCGCCAGACGCGGCATTCTCATCCAGGCTTGCTCCCTCGCCACCGTCCGCCGCCAAGCCAGGCGAGTCCGCATCGGTAGCGAATTTGGGCGCCTCAACAAAGACGGTAAGATCCGTCACCTGTGTTGAGTTCCAGGTCTCAGCACGCAGGTAAAAGTTATAGACGTTACCGCTCGTACCGATAATCGTCAGATTGCTGTCCGCACCGGCACGGCGTGATCGCAAGGCGATGATATTTGACTTGACCCGCTTTGCCTCAAACACCACCGGATCACCAAGATAGAGTTCCGTGGCACGTTCCCAGTTTGGCAATAAGATTGTCGTCACCATGAAATCGCGTGTGCGAATACTCATGATGAAATCTGCTTGCCACAAATAATGGACAATTCCAGGAGCGGTTTGACCGCTGGCGGCGTTTGGACGATCCCAACTCCGCTGCAGACTTCCTAAAGGCAGGGAAGGCCCTCGCTCCATAACAGGAAAGTCGCCACGCGACTGCTGATCAATGGTCCTTTCGGTATTGGCTAAAAGCTGTTGCGACCCGCCCATATTGGCCTCCATCGAGGCCGCGGGGACGGAAGGCATCGGCGGCAACTTTGAATGCCCGACCGTTTGGGCATTAGCCAAGCCACAATAAAACAGAACGATACTGCTCATCAAAAAATTTATAAAAATAACCATTAATTTCTCTGAGAAATAGAGTATGAGCTGACAATGAAGCCAAGAGGATTCATGTATCTATCTTCAAAGTTTACTGCCATCGGCAAATATGATGAATTCAGCGATGCCACCCAAGTTTCATCTGAAATTCTATTATTAAAAGAATCAATATTATTTACTGAAAACTCTACCTGCCAGTATCCCTCGGCTATCTTACTTACCCGATGCACGATGACAGACCGGGCGAGCCTTCGTTTGCGAAGTTCGTCATATTTTTCAGCGGATTCCGCAATAAAGCGCCGATATTCTTCTGGGCTGGTGCGATGCGCGACCACGCCTCCCCCGCCCCAACGGCGACGCATCTCCTTCTCGTCAAGCAGGACTTCTTCGCGCGCCAGGACATAGTCCCGCACCATCATTTCCGTCATCAGCTCAAAACCACGAGTCCCTTTGGTAAAGGGTTCAACCTGAACCAACTGCTCGCTTTTATCCTTAAAGGACAGCAACATCGGTTCGACCCGGACCAAGGGAGAAAGACTGGCCAAAGCAAAGCCAAGCGCCCCATTCAGACAAAGGCTAAGGAACATTCCGATGGCGAAGGCGCGTGCGGTCCATAGATAGCGCCGCCCTTCCAAAGCAGGGACATCGCGCTCCATTGGGAAGGGGCCAAGCCGGTCATCACTGCCGAGCAGCGCCGTCCGAGCTCCGCCCCCCAGCCTGCCGACAGAAAGAATTTTGCTCCAGCCAATCACGCTGCGTTCCGCGGCAGTGGACGCGGCTTAACTTCCGCGCAGGCACATGGGCTTTGCTTCAACTGGTCCCGTTCCGCCCCAATCCCGACCGGATCTGCCTCGGACAGACCGTTGCAGGCGACCAAAAACAATGGAACCAGGCCGAACGACCAGAACCCCAATAGTTTTCTTTTCGCTTTAGAACCCATGGAATTTCCTTTCATGGCGGGGAACCGAGAGCCGTCGGCAGGCGCGCTGGATCAAGCTTGCTGACAAGGAGTCCGGCCACCAAAGACCGCAACAGACCCAATTGCCGGAGCGCCTCAATGCCGATAACTGTGTTGGCGGCGACATCACCGCGCAGGTCAGGGGCGGCGGCGGCCACGGCTTGCAGGCGGTGCTGTTGATCACTGGCCGCTGCCAGTTTTTGCTGAACCGCCAATCCCAAAGCCAAACCATCCATGCGGTCCTTGGACCAAAGCTGTTGACCCCGCTGACGCCCTTGCGTCTGGGCGCTCAAGCCCTGCGGCAGGGCGACGTCAGAAAAGAGCGGCTGAGATAATGAAGCCTCTGAGGGTCCTGCGGTCAGCAAGGGATCTCCTTCAGGTGCAAGCAACGGTAATGGCCGGACTCCTGTTCGACCGATAACCCCAATCAAGCCATCAGCCTGGGTAATCAATTCCCGAGAAAGCGCTACGGTGTCAGCAAAGGCTTTTGCCTGTTTGATCAAAATGGTGGACTCGCTGGGATCCCAAATGGCCTCCATGGCCATGGCTGAACAGGCCTGCAAACCGCCAAGGACAGCAAACAGGGCACAGCGCCATGGGCAGCAGCGCCCGCTCAATTTTGCCCTCCGCCGGACGGGGCTGGCACCGCGCTGATCGGCAGTTTTGAGCCAATTTTTGTGGCTTCCATTGCCAGCCAGGCTGCTGTCATTTGCCTGAAGGCACCCAAATCAGCCAAAATAGACTGCCGAACCGCCGCATTGGACGATAGATCCGCCCGTGCCGCATTTTGCCGGGCCGCCGCAAGAGCCTGCTGGCGGCGCCCCGCAGTGCTGTCCTCTAGGCGCTGCGTCGAAGCCAAACCAACCGCAAGCGCCGTCGAGGATTCCAACCCAGCCAATTGCTGCTTCTGTGCAATTTTGAAAAATTGCACAGAAGCGCTGCTATCCAGATTGGCGGCCGAAAGCATTGGGCCTCCAACAGAAGGGGCGGGAAAAGAAGCTTGATCGACCCAGGAAATTTTCGGGCCGGCCAAGCGCGAACCATCAGCGACCAACCCCGCCAGCAATCCGTGGTAAGAAAAAGCGGTCGCCTGCCCGAGTTGGGCGGCTTGGGCCAAGCTGTTGGCCTCTTTCGCCAAACGGAGGATTTTTACACCATCCTCGACCGGGCAGGGGGACGGACAACAAAATGGGCTGAGCGGCTGAAGCGCACAAAATCCTTGAGCGGCGGAAAGGCCTGCGACCAAAGTGCCGACGAAGGCCCCGACACGCAGCGCAGGGCGAAGGCCATAAGCCCAACCTTCGAGGGGAACGCTCTTCCTCATGGACCATTGCTCGTCGGGCCCGGGGTGGCCGCTGAACTGCTCGCTCCCTGAA
>DUZC01000187.1 GCA_013349735.1 Rhodospirillaceae bacterium | reverse complement strand
TTGCGCGATATTTCTGCAATGGATGACGACGAACTCGATGATGATGACGAAATAGATCAGACCGTCTCGGTCTCATTTATCTGGCATTACTTTAACTCACTTCCGGTCGATAAGGGCCGAATCGATGGAGACATCGTTCTGATTGAAGATGACGATGGGACCGGCGTCTCGGTCATGGCAGCGCATGAAATCATTCAGCAGTAGCGGCTACCATTTGGCTGTAAAGGGCTGACAACCGCTCGTCGCTTTCATTATCGACGAATGCGGCTATAGCCCCCAACAGGCCCATTTCTTCCTTCTGGATGTGAAAGATTTCCCGTTCACAAAGATCCAAGCCATCCCCATGGAAGGCGGCCCAGTCGGTCTCGGTGAAGGCCCCGGCGTTAATGGCCGCCTCAGCCCGCCGGGCCAAGCCGCTGGCCAAGGGCAGGATCACCTGATGTTCACCGGCCAGCATGCCGACCATGCCCATTTGGCCCTGTTCGGCTAACAGGGGAAAAAGGTAGGTTTCCTCGAAGCCGAAATGGCGTTGGACTTCAGCAGCGATTCCAGCGGTAATTCCTCCGACGACTTCCCTGTTTTCCGGACGCTTCAGCTCAGGGGGGCGTTTCCCCCCCTGCCCCATCAGGAACTCCTCAAGCCGTTGCAGGGCAGAAATGGTCTGCACATGTTCTTCGTGCAAAAGAGATGCGATGAGAGGTTGGCGCGTCATAGTCTTCTCCTTCATGAAATATTGACAAGCTTGGCGGCCCGCAGTGCTTTATGGCTTTGCCACCAGACATGGAGTGCAAACCAGAGAAGCGCCAGGGCGCCAAGCAGCCCAGCCAGCGCGCCCAAACGCACCAGACCGCCTTGCTCGAAAAAAAAGCCGCAACTGACCAGGAATAAGGCCGTGAAATGACAGCGCGCATGTGTCATGGCCGCCTTTTCATGGGTAAAAGCCGACGGCATCAAAGGCCGTCCTCCGGACAGACCACTATGCATAGAGGCAAGAAACGGCAAAATACGCTGCAATACGCCCAGCAAAAAACTCAACATCCAGCCAAAGACAAGAATGAAGCCGAACAGCGGAGCGCTGCGATCTAGTGCAAAGCCCGTCGCAGCGGCCAGGCCCAGCGCCAAACTAAGCGGCAACATCACCCAGGACAGGCGAACCAGGAGGAACGAGGGCCCCAACCGCTTGCGCATGGCGGTCTTCATCATTTGCCGCATCAACGCCAAATGGACCATTACGGCCACCATACCCAGAACCCAGCCTATGAGAAAAACAGTCCTCTGGTCCGCCAGCAAACCCGCTACGGACAACAGCAAGCCCGCCAGAGCCAATCCGGCGGCCCGCCGGTTCCAGACAGCATTCGGGGGATGACCCAGGGTGAACATTGGCAGCAAAATACCGGAAAAGCCCATGGCCAGCATGCCCATAAAGCCATAGACGGCCAGCAGGCCATGAGCCGCCGCAATATCCTGCCGGCGCGGCAAAAAGCCAAACTTGCCGTCTGCCACCAGAAGGCCGGCCAAGCTCAGCAAGCCGATCAAAGCAAAGGATGAAATCCACACATAGTCAGGAGGAACCGGCATATCTTTAACCCGATACATCAGGTCCATGATTTTCCAGGCAAAAAGCCCAAGGGCGGCAATAACCAAAGCGGCCCCAATTTCCATGGCAAGATCCTGAGCAGCGCCCATGCCATGGAATAAAATTAGCAAACCTGGAACCAACAACAGGAATATCCCGACTGTGGCCCCCACGCCGCGCAACGATACCCGACTGGCCACTGGCAGCAACTGGATGGCCGCGCCACAAGCGGTGGATGCACCAACCCCCAAGGTAATCATATGCAAAGCGGCGAGGATCGGCCCTGGACCGCCGATAAAGCCCGGCAACCCGTCGCCATAGCAAGCCAACAAGCCCCAAGCGCCGACGTGACAGATCACGGCCAACCCAAAAAATCGGTAAGGAATTGACGCCGGAAGCAACCGGTCACGGGCATCACGGGTAATATCCATGCTCAACCCGGCCCGCTTTTAAAAATTTTTAGAACGACTTTTCCAGGCTCGCTGGAGATAGCGTCGGCCTGCCAGCCGATTTCGGCCAATTCTGGAAAGAGATAGAGAGGATCGCGGTCAAAAATGGCTAATACCGTTAACGCCTCGTCCAGAGCCATGCATAATCTCATAATAGCGAGCAGCGGCCGTGGCGGTGGCAAGCCGCGAAGATCGAGATGAAGCATCCCGCCAGAACGGGTTACCGGCACCTCAAGCGGCGGCAGGCCTTGGCAATCCTCATCGCCGGCCTCGTCATAAAGCCGGACCGGATCTTCCTGCCAAAGCCGCACACGCCAATGACCGGCATCAAGCTTAATCGCCTCGGAGGAAAAGCCTTTCTTTGCCAAAACCCGCCGTAATGGCCTTGGATTGAACGGCGCATCCAACGTTAAATTGGCCCCGGCCGTTTCCGCCCAGGCCAGAACCTCCTCAAGCGGATCGATCCCCCTGGCCAGCAAGGGACGCAGATCAAAACAGATTTTGTCAGTCATTCACCGTCCCTTAGGCTTGCCGCCGGTTGCCACAGCGTCCCCTAAAGCGCGCGCTGCCGCCTTGATTTTCAGCAAGTCAATCCGCGCCACAGAATTGCCGCAAGGCCTCAACATCTTCGATGATAAAGCGCTGACCGCGACAGGAGACCCCAGATTTTTCCAAACGTTTCAAAGCCCGTGAGAAACTCTCGGGCGTTACCCCAATCCGGCTGGCCAGATTCCCCTTGGCAAGAGGGAGGTGCAGTTCCAGCCGGTTCGTTTGGCCGGGGGGTGCCAAGGCAATCAAAAACAATCCGAGCCTTTGCACCGGACTTCTGTTCTTCAAATCGGCGATTTCATTGATCAACCGCCGCTCCCATCTCGCCAGAGAGCCCAGCATCTGGGCGGCAAGCCCTTTTTGCGAAGCAACTCTGCGCAAAAATGGCTTGGCCGGGATGTTCAAAAGTCGGGTCCCGGATATGACTTCCGCATTCAAAGGATAATCACCACGGGCAAAAATGGCTGCTTCGGCAAAGCTTTCTCCCTTTGCGATCACCTCGATGATCGTCTGGTCGCCATTTTCGGTCAGGGCAAAGAGATGAACACGGCCAGCCAGCACGACAAAAAAGCGGTCAGCCGCGTCGCCTTTGTTGAAAAGCAACTCGCTTTCCGCATAGTCGCTGACAAAGGCCTGATCAAGCAATGCGGCACAGGTCGGATCATCCAATACCGCAAATAAAGCGGTATTCTTAACAATCGCAGACTCAACCGGATCCAGCGCCATTATCCGCCCTCATCACTGACAAATTGCTGCAAAGCGCGCAGGTCGGGGATGAAAACCATATTTTCAGAACGGCTATCGACGCCGATCATCGCAAGACGGGTCAAGGCCCGTGACAGACTTTCAGCCGTCATTCCCAGAGCTTCGGCGGCCAGACGCTTATCATAGGGAAAGCGCACCGAAACCGGGCCTTCATTCTTGTCGGTCAGTCCCAATAAAAACCCGGCCAAGCGCTGCGCGGTGCTTTTCAATTTCAGGCGACTGATCTGTTCGACCAGACCGCGCAGTCTTATCGACTGGGTGCGCAGCATACGCAAAGCGAGATCAAAATTTTGGTCCATCGCCTCAATGATCGGCGCCGCCGGAATCGTCAAAACCTTGGCATGGCCAACGCTGCGGGCCCAATGAGGGTGGCGGCCATCGCTGAACAGGGCTGACTCGCCAAGTATGGAAAGTTTTTTTGCCACTTCGACGACAATGCGCCGCCGCCCCTGCCTAATAAAAATTTCCACATGTCCGTCGAGCATCAGAAACAGGTCTTTCGCCTCGTCCCGCTCGCTGAACAAAAGCTGACGGTCGCCAAAAACTTCGACGCGGGAGCCACGCAGCAAAGCCTCGACATCCGTGTTGGCGAGGCCGGCAAACATTGGCGTCAGAAAAATCTCGGGCAAAGAATCCCGGCTGAAGACGGTGACATGAGTCGGTGCCATGATGGGAACGAGTAAACATGCGCCATCCCCTCAGGTCAATGTTAAGCTGCCAAGCTTTCCCAAAGCCGCCACTCAGGGTATTTTGTAATTTACTGATCCTTTAGCGAGAGTTGTTCTGCTATGCCGTCTTTTGACATCGTTTCAAAAATTAACGAGGCCGAAGTGGATAATGCGCTGGCCGGGGTGGCGCGGGAAATCGCGCAACGATTTGACTTTAAAGGCAGTAAATGCACTGCCGAGCGG
>DUZC01000107.1 GCA_013349735.1 Rhodospirillaceae bacterium | reverse complement strand
CTTTGAAGGACGGGCCGAGCCGGCCATTACCGACCCTTATCGCGCCTATGCGTTGGATTTGGCTCATAAGCATCTGGCGGAAATGCAGCGCCATGCCGGCTTGGCTGCGGCCCCCTTGTTCTCACCGGCGGTGGGGGCCTTTCGCCAGGGGATGCTGGTGCAGATTCCGCTGCTGTTATGGAGCCTGCCCGGGCAACTGACGGGTGCGGTTTTGCGGGATTGCCTTTCCGCTCATTATGCCGGGCAGCCTTATATACGCGTCGTGCCCTCCCAGGAGCATCCGGCGGTTTTGGCGCCGGAAGGATTGAATGGCACCAACAATCTGGAGCTTTTTGTTTTTGCCAATGATCAGGCGCGGACCGCTTTGCTGGTGGCGCGGCTTGACAATCTTGGCAAGGGGGCATCGGGGGCTGCCGTACAAAATATGGAATTGATGCTGGGATTGACGCAAAAAAAATAAAGAGGAGGGGCTCATGACTTCCAGATCTGATTCGCCGCGGGTTGCGGCCTTGGTAGGGCCATTTGCCAGTGGCAAGACATCCTTGTTGGAAAGCCTGTTGCTGGCGACCGGGACGATTCATCGTAAAGGGACCATCGCCGACGGCAACAGCGTCGGCGATAGCGCGCCGGAAGCCAGGCAGCGCGGCATGAGCACCGAGGTCAGCGTGGCCAGCGCCCTTTATCTGGGCGATCGCTGGACGTTCCTCGACTGCCCGGGATCCATTGAATTTCAGCAAGATACTTATAACGCCTTGATGGTTGTCGATGTGGCGGTGGTGGTGGTGGAACCCGAGCCCAGTCGCGCGGTTATGGTTGGTCCAATTCTTAAATTTCTTGATTTGCACAAGATTCCGCATCTGATTTTCATCAATAAAGCCGAATCCGGGCAGACCCGCCTTCGCGAGACCCTGGAGGCTTTGCAGCTCTTTTCGGAACGGCCTTTGCTGCTAAGGGAACTACCAATTCGGGCCAATGACCAGATTGTTGGCTTTGTCGATCTGGTCAGCGAGCGGGCCTGGCGTTACCGTGAAGGAGAACGCTCGGAATTGATCAAATTGCCGGAAAGCGCCCTTTCGGAAGAACAGGTCGCCCGGCAGGATATGCTGGAGCATCTGGCTGATTTGGATGATCATCTGCTTGAGGAACTGCTCTCGGATATCACCCCCCCCACCACGGAAGTCTATGACACTCTGTCTCGGGATTTGGCCCAAGACCTGATCGTTCCTGTTTTCTTTGGGTCCGCCACCCATGATCATGGGATCAGCCGACTGCTGAAGAGTTTGCGTCACGACATCCCGGGGTTGGAGAATACGCGGGATCGTTTGGGCATCCAGGATCAGGGTGGGCCGTTGGCGCGGGTGTTTAAGACCGTGCATGCCGCGCATACAGGAAAATTGTCCTATGCGCGTGTCTGGCGCGGCGATTTTGTCGAGGGCAATCACGTCAATGGGACGCGTCCATCGGGTTTGCTGAGCCTGCTGGGGGCCGGCAGCAGCAAATTGCACAAAGCCGAGGCCGGCGATGTCGTCGCTTTCGGCCGGTTAGAGTCGGTCAATACCGGTGATCTGTTGGGGGATGGCGGCAGCGGGCGGGACGGCTGGCCGGCGGCCATGCCGCCTCTTTTCTCTTTGGCGGTGGAAGCCGAGAAGAAGCAGGATGATGTCAAATTGACCGGCGCCTTGGCCAAGCTAACCGAGGAAGATCCGTCACTTACCATTGAACAAAGCCATGACACTGGTGAATTGGTGCTGTGGGGCCAAGGTGAAATCCATTTGCAGGTTGCCTTGGAAAAATTGAAGCATCGCTTTAATTTGGCGGTGAAGGGTCATCGTCCGCAGGTTCCTTACAAGGAAACCATTCGCAAGACTGTTTCCGAACATGGGCGCCACAAACGTCAAAGTGGCGGTCATGGACAGTTTGGCGACATTTATATCGATATCGAACCCAGGGCCCGTGGGGCCGGTTTTGTCTTCGCCGACACTGTGGTGGGTGGGGTGGTGCCCCGTCAGTACATTCCCTCGGTCGGCGAAGGGGTCGAAGAATATTTGAAACGGGGGCCTTTGGGGTTTCCGGTCGTGGATATCAAAGTGACACTGACCAGTGGCAGTTATCATGCGGTTGACAGTTCGGATCAGGCCTTCAAGACGGCGGCACGGATCGCGATGACGGACGGCATGCCCAAATGTGACCCGGTGCTGCTTGAGCCGATCCTGTCGGTCGAGATCGCTGTTCCCAATGACTATACGCCCAAGGCCCAGCGGATCCTCTCGGGGCGGCGCGGCCAGATCCTGGGCTTTCAGGCCAAGGATGGCTGGAAAGGATGGGATGTCGTAGCCGCCTATCTGCCGCAGGCGGAAATGAGCGATCTGATCGTCGAGCTGCGGTCCTTGACCATGGGGGTCGGGACGTTCTCCTGGCGGTTTGATCATCTTCAGGAAGTTGTCGGGCGCGGTGCGGACAAGGTGGTTGAGGAACGCCGCACGGCCTTGGCGGCGCAGTAAGGCTTATGGCCGATCCATCCGGCAAGACGGCCCTGATTACCGGTGCGGCGCATCGCATCGGTCGGGCTTTGGCCTTGGCCTTGGCTCGGAAGGGTTGGACGATTGCGGTTCATTATCGGCAGTCCGCGGCGGCGGCGGAAGCGCTGCTGGACGAACTGGCCGAGGCCGGGGGGCGAGGCATCGCCCTGTCCGGAGATCTGATGTGCGAGGACGAGGTTTTAGGCCTGGTGCCGCGCGCTGTGGAACGGGTCGGGCCCTTATCCTTGCTGGTCAATAATGCCTCTTTGTTTGAGCCGGATGGTGCGCTGACGGCGACGCGCAGCCTGTGGGATGCGCATCTTGAAACCAACCTGCGGGCGCCCTTTGTGCTGACTCAGTCTTTTGCCGCACAATTGCCCGAACATATGCAGGGCAATGTGGTCAATGTGATTGATCAGCGGGTCTTGAATCTGACCCCACATTTTATGACCTATACCCTTAGCAAGGCCGCCTTATGGGCCTTGACGCAAACCCTGGCTCTGGCCTTAGCCCCCAGCATTCGGGTCAATGCGATTGGGCCGGGGCCGGCCTTGCCAAGTATTCGTCAGACTGCTCTCCAATTTGAGCGCCAATGCCAGGCCATGCCTTTGCGTCAAGGGACATCGCCCGGTGAAATTGCCGAGGCCCTTTTGTTTATCTTGGCCTCGACCTCTATGACCGGACAAATGATCGCCCTGGATGGCGGCCAGCATTTGTGCTGGGCTCCCGCCGGCCAAACCCCCGAGGAATGAACGATGACCCTGCTTAAAGCCAATGTCATCCACCCGCAGAGCTTTGCCGATGCCCGCAACAAACTTTGCCATGTGTTTGTGCGCGACCTTGAGCTGCAAGCCAATATTGGCGTGCATTCTCACGAGCAGGATCGCCCGCAGCGCATTCGCATCAATCTGGATCTGGCGGTCCGGGAGAGCGAAACAGCGGCGGCGAGCGACGATCTTGCGACGGTCGTCTGTTATGAGCAGGTGGTTTCGGCGATTCGCACGATCGTTTTGGCCGGCCATGTCAATCTGGTCGAGACCTTGGCCGAGCGGATCGCCGCCATGTGTCTTGAGGATCGCCGGGTAAGAGTGGCGCGCGTTCGGGTTGAGAAATGTGACGTCTTTGCCGATGCAGCAAGCGTTGGTGTTGAAATCGAACGCTTTTCCAACGCTCTCTGACATTTATCGCGTATCAGTAGATTGCCGCGCAAGTTTTGCACAGCAGGCCCGGCTGTCGATTTGAAGTCTCTGAGTCAAGGTTTGAATTGCGCTGGTTACACAATGATTACGCTTGACAAGCATTAACTCATTGATATTGTTCGATATTAATTCTTTTGCATAGATTTTGTGCAGAGCGGTGAATCCCTTGGAGTCCTTCGGTGGGGGCCGGGTAATCGATGTGTTGTCAACAAAGTTATCCACAGTTTCGGTGGATATCGGTTGGACTCCCTTATGACGGATAGGCCGGCCCTGCCCGCGTCCTTTGCTGCCGGCGCTGCGATCCTTCAGGAGGCGCTGCGAACTTTGCCCGCGTCACCTGGGGTTTACCGGATGGTGAACAAAGCCGGTGACGTTTTATATGTTGGCAAAGCAAAAAGTTTAAGAAAGCGCGTCGCCGCCTATACCCGGCTCGAACGGCTCCCGCTGCGTCTTCAGCGGATGGTCAGCGAAACGGTCGGCCTCGAGGTGATAACGACTCATACCGAAGTTGAGGCGCTGCTGCTTGAGTCCAATCTCATCAAGAAACTTGGGCCGCGCTA
>DUZC01000212.1 GCA_013349735.1 Rhodospirillaceae bacterium | reverse complement strand
GCCAAAGTCGGCGCGCCGCCAGCCCGGGACAGAATGGTGTTTTCCCCCACATCCTTGGCTGCCTGTAACAGCATGTCCGGGGTCACGGCAAAGCCCCAGGCCCCAATCACACCGGCCGCCTTAACCGCATCCGTTCCAATCAACGCGGCCGGACTGTTCATGGCAAAATAGACGCCAGGCTCTATAACGCTGGCCGCAACCATCGCCATAATGGCAACGAAGCTTTCCATCAACATGCCACCATAGCCGATGAACGGAATCTGCGCCTCCGTCTCAAGCATTTTCGGCGTGGTTCCCGAAGAAATCAGTGCGTGGAACCCGGAAACCGATCCGCAGGCGATGGTAATAAACAGGAAGGGGAACAGATTGCCGGCAAAGACCGGGCCGGTCCCGTCGATGAACCGGGTCACCGCCGGCATTTTCAGATCAGGCATAACGAACAGAATGCCAATCGCCAGACTGACAATGGTGCCGATCTTAAGGAAGGTTGAAAGATAATCGCGCGGTGCCAGCAAAAGCCAGACCGGCAGAACCGACGCGACAAAACCATAGCCAATGATAATCAGCGCCAGTTGCTCGCCTTTGAAGGTAAAAAGCGGGGCCAATTCGGCGCTTTCTGCGACATTTTGGCCATAAAGCAACGAGCCCATCAGCAGGACAAAACCGATCAGGCTCATTTCGCCAATCTTCCCCGGCCGCAAATAACGGGAATAGACCCCCATGATCAGGGCAATCGGAACGGTGGCGAAAACCGTGAAGGTGCCCCAGGGACTGCCGGACAAGGCCTTGACCACAACCAAAGCCAAAACGGCGAGTATGATGATCATGATCATCAGCACACCGACCAGCGCGATGCCGCCGGCCACCGGCCCCATTTCCGAGCGAATGATCTCACCCAGGGAGCGCCCATCGCGCCGGGTCGAGACAAACAGCACCATGGAGTCCTGGACAGCGCCGGCAAAGACCACGCCCGCCAGGATCCACAATGTCCCCGGCAGATACCCCATTTGCGCAGCCAGCACCGGGCCGACCAGCGGGCCCGCCCCGGCGATGGCGGCGAAATGATGGCCGAACAGGACATATTTGTTGGTAGGAACATAGTCCAGACCATCATTGTGACGAACGGCGGGGGTCATCCTGGTCGGATCAACCCGCATAACCTTTTCGCCGATAAACAGGCCATAAAACCGGTAAGCGAGGAAATAGGTACAAACCGCCGCCACCACCAGCCAAAGCGCGTTGATGCTTTCGCCACGGCTAAGGGCGACAACCCCAAGCGCGGCCGCACCAACCACGGCCGTCACCAGCCAACCCAATCTGGGCAGAACATTCGTCATGGTATCGTCTCCGTAACCCAAATGTTATTTGTCGTTACCCGTTATCTAGGCATTCCCCGGACGCAGTTCCAGAGGCGCCATTGATCCTGCTTGCCGCTTCTCATTACCGGTTGTAGTAAAGTTGTCCCGAACCGACGCGCCGGAGAGCGAAGCATGCCGCCCAAGAATAATCCGCTCAAACTGAACCCCTTGCAACTTCGGACTCTGGCTTTGCTACAGGAAATCGCCCGCCATCCCGAACTGGCAAGCCATGATGCCGGGTCCGGCGAAGCGCTGCTGACCCAGATCCCCCACCCCCATGGCGATCATTTTCATATTGGCGGACAGGTGATTGCTGCCCGCGATGCCAGTGGACTGCAAAACCAGGCAGTTTGGGTGGCCCTGGAACGCAAAGGACTGGTGCGCGGCCAATTCCCCTATGCTTTGACCCTGACCAAAGTTGGTTTGGCTTATGACACGCGTCTTGCCGGACAGATTTTTCACGGTTCAGATCACTGACCTAGACGTTATGACCGTGGTCTGACGTCTGGTGCATTGGTGCAAACAAAAGATTCACCCAGTAGGGCCGGCGTCCCTGCCGGCCTCAGCCGATAAGATACTGAACTCATTGAAGTTTTATGCCAACCTCACACCGGCGGGGACGCAGGTGCACCTGCACTTTTTGAATGAATCACCACACTAGGACTGGCTTTTACTTACTTTAAGGCGGTTGAAGCCTAAGGGTTGCCTCCCAAGATGATAACGAGTCCATCACCCCGAGGTATCTTTGGCATCAAGCCCCCCCATCATCGTCTGGTTCCGACGCGACCTTCGGGTTACCGACAACCCGGCACTCTATGAAGCCAGCCAAAGAGGTCGTCCGGTTCTGCCGGTTTATATCCTTGAAGAGGACGCCCCCCGCCCCTTAGGGGGCGCGGCCAAATGGTGGCTGCATCACAGCCTGTCAGCCCTGAAGCGGGAGTTGGTCTGTCTTGGCGCCCCTCTGCTTTTGCGCCGGGGCCGGGCTGCCGATGTTCTGGCTCACCTGGCGAGCGAAAGCGGCGCCACCGATATCCTGTGGAACCAGCGCTATGACCCCAGAGAAATGGCCCTTGATCAGACGGTCACCAAAGTCCTGGTCGGCCTCGGCCGCAGGGTGGAGTCCTTCAAAGGCGCCTTGCTTTTTGAACCCGCCGAAACAACCACGCAAAACGGGCAGCCATTTCAAATCTTCACCGCCTTCTGGCGCCAATGTCTGTCAAAGCCGGAACCTTCACGGCCCCTGCCAAGGCCCGCAAAGCTACAGGAATATTTCGGATTATCCGGTGACGATCTGGCCGAATGGCGGTTGCTTCCCAAAAAGCCGGATTGGGCGGCGGGGTTCGCGACATCCTGGACACCGGGCGAGGATTCTGCGGATGCGCGGCTTACCGACTTTGTCGAGGATCGTCTGGCCGACTATCTCAGCCTGCGCAACCGTCCCGATCTGGACGGGACCTCGCGCCTCTCGGCGCATCTGGCCTTCGGCGAACTATCCCCGCGTCAGGTGTGGCATGCCGCCCGCATGAATGGCGCCTTCCCCGAGGATGGCTTTTTGCGCCAGCTCGGCTGGCGAGAATTTTCGCATCACATGCTGCATCAGTTTCCGGCGATGGCGACGACGCCCCGGCGCGCAAGATTTCAGGACTTTCCCTGGCAGGACGATGAAGAACTGTGGCGCCACTTTACCCTTGGCCAGACCGGCTATCCGATTGTCGATGCCGCCATGCGGGCGCTTTGGGAAACCGGTTGGATGCATAATCGGCTGCGGATGGTGGTCGGCTCCTTCCTGGTCAAGGACCTGCTTATCCCCTGGCAGCGCGGGGAACAATGGTTCTGGGACACCCTGGTCGACGCTGACCCCGCCTGTAATGCCTGCGGCTGGCAATGGATAAGCGGCTGCGGCATCGAGTCCGCCCCCTATTTCCGCATCTTCAATCCGCTTATTCAGGGCGAAAGATTTGATCCGGACGGCCAATATTTGCGCCGCTGGCTGCCTGAGCTCAGCGGGCTTCCGGATCGTTTTATTCATCGCCCCTGGGAAGCTCCGCCAACGATTCTGAAGAAGGCCGGCGTCCAGTTAGGGCGGACTTATCCGCCCCCTATCGTCGAACATGCCAAGGCGCGCGACCGCGCTCTTGAGGCTTTTGCCCGCTTGCGGCTGGTGCATTGAAAAGATACAGCCGTTCTATTCGAGCCGCCCCAGCGCGCGCGAAAGCACCAAGTATAACTTACCCACTTCGGCGCTGGTAAAGGTGCCGGTCAGAACATCGGCGCGATCCGCTTCCCGGGCCTTGGCCAGAAGCGTTTCGAATTCAGCGAGATAGCGGTTGACGTAATCGCGGAACTGACCGTCATCCTCATAGCGGGTGCGGATCGCTGAAATCTGGTTGCGATCAAGATTTTTGAGGATCTTGCGCAAAAAGACCGACTGGTCACCGGAATGAAACTCGCGCCAGGTTTTGTCGTCGATGCCGGACTGAAAAATCCGACTGATATCGACGGACAGGGACTGCAGCTTTTCGACCAGATAGGCGGCCCCCTGAAGAAAATTCTCGACACTGACGCGATTGCGCTGTTGCTCGAGTTCCTGAGCACGCTGTTCGGCCTCGCGCGAGGCCTTGACCAAATCATCGGCCTGACGGGAAAAGCTTTGCACCAGACTGCCGGCATGATGCGACAACCGTTCGCCGGTCAAGCCGAGATCATTGGACTTTTGCCGCAACATCTCAAACACGCTTTCCAACTGTGCGGAAGAATGTTCGGTTGCTTCGGCCAATTCCTGGGACTGGCGCCTCAGACTCTCGCCAGCGCCGCGCACTTGGGCGCTGATGCGATCGGACGACGCAGCCAGATCGCGGATACCAATTTTCAGCTGATCCGCGGTGGTGGTGACCTGAGCGGTCGTCTTGCCGGCGGTCTCCTCAAATTCGCGAGCGACCTGACGCAAGGAATCGCCGGACGAACG
>DUZC01000236.1 GCA_013349735.1 Rhodospirillaceae bacterium | reverse complement strand
TCGCTCAATTTCCGGAGAACTTGGCGAAACTATGGATATGGTGCTGCGCCGGGGTGTTGAGGACCTGTTGCGCAGCCTGAATGATGGTTGGAAGAATGGCAATCTTCTGCAGTTTGACCATGTCGCTTCTTTGGCCGTGATGGTCCCGCTCAGTGGCTTTGACGACTGGCTTGGTTTGCGCGACAAATTGACCAGGACCACCCAGGTACGTTCCTTTGAAGTGGCCGCCTTGTCCAAAGCCGAAGCCGCTCTGGTCCTGCATTATGTTGGAGAACAGGCCCAACTGACCCAAAACTTCATGCAAAATGGTCTGGTCCTGAGCTGGGCCGAGGATCATTGGTTGCTGCAGACGACCCAGTCCAAACCCGTTGCACCGGTCCATTGAGCCGGAGGAAAAGATGACACCGTGACCCAATCACCGAGCAACAATCTGCGTTTCTGGCTCATGGGCCTGGCGGTGTCGCTGGGCCTGATCTATCTGCTGAGCAGCATTCTCTTGCCCTTCGTCGCAGGGATGGCCATCGCCTATTTTCTCGATCCGCTTGCCCAGCGTCTCGGACGAATCGGCTTTTCCCGCGCCCTGGCCGCGGCCTGCATCGAATTGGGGTTCTTTCTGTTGCTCGGCTTGGCGGTTCTGGCGCTGGCCCCTCTGGTTGAAGCCCAAATAAGCAGTTTTGCGGCCCGGATTCCCGGCTATACCCAAGGTCTGCTCCATCGCGGCGAGCCGATTTGGCGCACCGCAATGGCTCATTTGTCGGCCGGAGAAATCGAAAGGCTGACCAGTGCCGCCGGGGACTATGCCGGCACCGCTGCCAGCTGGCTGGGGGGCTTCATCACCCGTTTGCTGAGTGGCTCGCTGATGGTGGTCAATATCCTGTCGCTGATCTTTATCACGCCGGTGGTCACTTTTTATTTTCTGCGCGACTGGCAGGGCATCACCACCCGGGTTGAACGCTGGCTGCCCCGCCGTCATAGCGCGACCATCTGCCAGCAATTGCGCGAGATTGACAGCATCCTCGCCGGTTTTGTCCGGGGCCAGGCCCTGGTCTGCCTTTCCTTGGCCAGCTATTACGCCCTTGCCCTTAGCCTGGTTGGCCTGGATCTCGGCCTGCTGGTGGGATTTACCGCCGGTGCCTTTTCCTTCATTCCCTATCTTGGCAGCATTTCAGGATTTCTGGTGGCCACCGGTCTGGCCTTGGCCCAGTCCCAGGATTGGTCGCTGGCCCTCATGGTGATGGCCGTTTTTGCCGTCGGCAATCTGCTGGAAGGAAATGTTCTGGCCCCCAAGCTGGTCGGTGAAAAAATCGGCCTGCACCCGATCTGGGTTATTTTCGCTTTGCTGGCTGGCGGCGCCCTGTTTGGCTTCGTCGGCATATTGCTGGCCCTGCCCACAGCCGCCGTGATCGGCGTTCTGACCCGTTTTGCCCTGGCCCGCTACATGGAAAGCGCGATCTATGACAATGACCCGTCCGGAGCCCCCCCCCGGTGAAGGACCGGCCTTTACAGCTGCCGCTCGATCTTGGTCATGTCCCGGCACACAGTCTGGATGATTTTCTGGCTGCCGACAGCAATCATGAGGCCCGGAACTGGATATTGCGGTGGCCAGCCTGGCCGGGGCTGACCCTCGCGCTGGCCGGGCCGGCCGGATGTGGCAAAACCCATTTGGCCCATGTCTGGAAAGCCCGCTCGGGCGCCAATTTGATCGCCGCGGCGGCGCTTTCCCCGGCCATGGTGCAAGATCTGGCCGACGGTCCGGGCGTCATCATCGAAGATGCCGACCAGGCCGTCGACGAAGTCGCGCTGTTTCACCTTTACAATCTGTTGAAAGAAACCGGTCGTTATCTTTTGCTCACCGGCCGCGAGGCGCCCTCGCGCTGGCCGGTCGCGCTGGCCGATCTACGCTCAAGACTGGCGACGATACCCCTGGCCTTTATCCGCCCCCCCGATGAATCTTTGCTGGAAGCGGTCTTGCTTAAACTGTTTTCCGATCGACAGCTTCCCGTAGGACCGGATGTCCTCGCCTTTATTTTGCCGCGCATGGAGCGCTCGTTCGCGGCCGCCCAAGCCTTGGTGGCAAAAATTGATGGCACCGCCCTGGCCGGTCAGCGACGGGTCACCGTGCCTCTGGTGCGCGGCCTGCTGAATGCAACTGAGGACAATCTTGAAATGTGATCACCAAGCGGTGGCGCGGTGACACAGCAAATGATCGGCCAAGGTGACCGCCAGCATGGCCTCGGCCACCGGCACGGCACGGATGGCAACACAGGGGTCATGACGCCCCTTGGTGGAAACCTCGACCTCGCGCCCCGTGCGATCCACCGATTGTTGGGGTTTGAGAATAGAACTGGTGGGCTTGACCGCCAAGCGGGCCTTAATCGTCTGGCCGGTCGAGATGCCGCCAAGAATCCCCCCCGCATGATTGGCCAAAAACTGTACTTTGCCGTCTCGCATCCGCATGGGGTCGGCATTTTGTTCGCCGGTGAGAGCGGCGGCGGCGAAGCCATCGCCGATCTCGACACCCTTAACGGCATTGATGCTCATTAAGGCTTTGGCGATATCGGCATCCAATTTGTCATAAACCGGGGAACCGAGACCCACCGGCACATTTTCGGCGAAAACCGCCACGACACCACCGGTCGAGGAACCGGCCTTGCGCGTCTGGTTAAGAAAATCTTCCCAGCGCGCGACAGACCCGGCATCCGGACACCAAAAGGGGTTGGCCGTCACCTGTGCCCAGTCCCAATTCTGCTCGTCAATGGCATGCGGCCCCATCTGCACCATGGCACCGCGGATCGACACACCGCCGGGCACCAGAAGATCCAATATTTTACGGGCCACCGCACCGGCGGCAACCCGCATGGCGGTTTCCCGTGCCGATGAGCGTCCGCCACCCCGGTAATCGCGGATACCATATTTGGCCTGATAGGTATAATCGGCATGACCCGGCCGGAATTGATCCGCAATGCCGGAATAGTCATGCGAGCGCTGGTCGGTATTTTCGATCAGCAGAGCCACCGGCGTACCGGTGGTCTGTCCCTCGAACACGCCGGACAGAATACGCACCAGATCCGCTTCCTGGCGCTGCGTGGTGAAGCGGGACTGCCCCGGCTTGCGCCGGTCCAACCATGGCTGGATATCGGCCTCGCTCAGGCTGATGCGCGGCGGCACGCCATCAAGGACGCAACCAATGGCCGGGCCATGGCTTTCGCCGAAGGTGGTAAAACGGAAAATCTTGCCAAAACTATTGCCTGACATGGCGGCATCAGGGAAGGACGCTGATATCGGGCGCGTCCACAGCCTTCATACCAACGACATGATAGCCGCAATCCACATGATGGACCTCGCCGGAAACGCCGGTTGAAAGATCCGACAGCAGATAGACCCCAGCGCCACCGATATCTTCCAGCGTCACATTGCGCTTCAAGGGCGCATTATACTGGTTCCATTTAAGGATATAGCGGAAATCACCGATACCCGAGGCCGCCAAGGTCTTGATCGGCCCGGCGGACATGGCATTTACGCGGATATTCTGGCCACCCAGATCAACCGCCAGATAGCGCACGCTGGCCTCTAGCGCCGCCTTGGCCACGCCCATGACATTGTAATGCGGCATGACCCTTTCGGCACCATAATAGGTCAGGGTCAACAGGCTGCCGCCATTGGTCATCAAAGGCGCGGCCAGCCTGGCCAGCGCCGTGAACGAGTAGCAGGAAATCTGCATGGTCCGATTAAAATTGTCGGGCGATGTATCGACATATTTGCCCTTCAATTCCTCTTTGTCCGAATAGGCAATAGCATGGACCAGAAAATCCAGATGGCCCCAGTCTTTCGCCAAAGCAGCAAAGACCGCCTGCATACTGGCTTCGTCCGTGACATCGCAAGGAAGGACATGGCGGCTTTGCACCGAATCGGCCAAAGGCCGAACTCTTTTTTCCAAAGCCTCGCCCTGGTAGGTGAACGCCAGTTCAGCGCCATGCGCATGGGCGGCCTTGGCAATGCCCCAAGCGATGGAACGATCGTTGGCAACGCCCATGATCAGGCCCTTCTTGCCAGCCATCAGAGCCGAGGATACGGTCATTGAGCCCCCTTTATGCGACAAACCAGCCGCAACTTTCGCGGCAAAGCGGGCGCATCCTACACCAAACCGGGGTATGGTCAAAGCTTGCACGAACAGACGGCAGAGAGGCATGATGGCTTCGGAATCAAAATGGAAGCGCCAGCCCTTGGGACGACTGGCGGGCTATATTCTGCGCCGGTTGCTCGCTGACCGCGCCCTCAACACCGCATCCGCGCTGGCTTACACCTCTTTGATGTCGCTGGTCCCACTGCTGGCGGTCCTGCTGG
>DUZC01000185.1 GCA_013349735.1 Rhodospirillaceae bacterium | reverse complement strand
ACGGTAATAGGCGGTCAGGACATCGCCGGAAAGAGTAACGCGACCGCGGATGGCTTTCGCATTGACCCGTGCAATGACCGTCTTGGCATCCTGAGACAATTCCAGACCTTGATCGGCATAGACTTCCAGCGGTGTACCGGATTTCTGATCCGCAAAGTCGATACCGCTGGTGGGTAGCGCGGCCTCGGAGTCAGCATTTTTGGCGGCGACGGGCCAGCTGATTAATGCGGTCAGAAGCAGCGTGCCGATAGGACAAGAACGGGGGATCATGACTTGCTTTTTCCTTTAGTCATATTCAGCACCGCTTTTGCCTTCCCAGAGAAAATAATTACTTTTCCCCGGTTCCATAAACGAAATCCATCACCAACAATTGTACCGCTGGGCCCCTGACCTTGGGTGGGCTCGTCGCCGATCGCATCGCCCGGTCCCACATCAATCCGGGCACTCTCGGTATGCATTTCGAGGCCGCTGTCCTGGTAAAGGTCTACATGCCCCAAGAGATCAAGCGTACCATCTTTTTGGCGAAAAAACCCCAGATCGGAATTGATGACGATGCCTCCCCCATCCTTGCTGGTCAAATCGGCAACCGGCTTTTCCAGGGCGACCACCAGATTTTGTGGATCGGTCTGCGTCCCAATATCGGCCGTCAGAGTAAAAGGCAGATTCTTGTCATCTGTGCCGAAATAGCGGGGCCGGCTCATCGAAAGGGTGTCAACAGTCTTCAGATTTATTTTAGCAAAGGAAGTCTGAAAAATGCCTTCCCGCGAAGACAAACTAGGCCATGCAGCCAGTAAACCCATTAACGCCGCCGCAGTGGCGGGTAAAGCGACTTTCATCAAATCGACAAACCGGCTGTAACGGCTTCTTGGCGGAAGGTGACGACGGAGGTCGAGGTCCATAATGCGGGTGGTCAGGCAATGCCTGCCCGCAGGCAGTCATGAAGGTGCAAGATCCCTACCGGTCGCCGGTCTTCACCGAGCACAAAAAGACTGGTAATGGAGCGGGCGTTCATTACCCGCAAGGCTTCGGCAGCCAAAGCATTGGCCCGGGTGGTCTGGGGTCTTGCGGTCATAACCAGCTTGGCCGGCCGTTGGAACAGTTCGGGTTCCATATGCCGACGCAAATCGCCGTCGGTGATAATGCCGATCAAATGCCCATCGTCATCGACGACACCGGCGCAGCCAAAGCTCTTGTTGGTCATGACCAGCAGTACCTCGCCCATCGGCAAATGGCCTTGGACCAAGGGCAAATCCTCGTCACGATGCATCAGATCTCCGACTTTCAAAAGCCTGCGACCCAGTTGCCCACCAGGGTGAAATAAGCGGAAATCGGCAGAGGAAAAATTGTTGCGAGCCAGCAGCGCGACGGCCAGAGCATCGCCTAACGCCAGCATCATGGTGGTCGAGGTGGTCGGCGCCAGACCCATAGGACAGGCTTCGCCGACTTCAGGCAAAATCAAGGCCTGATCCGAAGTCTGTGCCAAGGCGCTGTCGGGCCGGCTGGTAATGGCGACCAGGGGAATGGCGAAGCGTCGTGAATAATTGACCACATCGGTCAATTCCGAGGTTTCACCGGAATTGGATAAGGCCAGTATGGCGTCATGGGTGGTGATCATACCAAGATCACCATGGCTGGCTTCAGCCGGATGGACATAACTAGCCGGTGTACCGGTCGAGGCCATCGTGGCTGCGATCTTGCGGGCAACATGGCCGCTTTTCCCAATGCCGCAAACAATAACCCGGCCACCGCCCGTTATGCTCAACAAGTCAAGAGCCCGGTTAAACCCATCGTCAAGGCTTTCCGCCAATTTAACCAGAGCTTCGGCTTCGGCGCGCAGTAAACCCACGGCTACCGCGCGATCATCATCGCCGTTCGCCATTTCCTGACTTTCCGTCTGCTGCTGGTCTTCGCCGGCTGCGTCCAAAATGCGGGACCCCATGATCGGGAATAAAGAATAGGTTGGGATTACAACGGATTTAACGGCAGACGGAACAAAAAACACCCTAACGTCGTGCCTTTATTGTCCTTTTTCACCGGATGCCTGGATCAATGTGCGAAAATATCCTCTTCCTCCCAACCGGCAAGGTCAAGGGCGGCGCGCGCAGGCAGGAAGCTGAAACAGGCATTGGCCAACTCTTGGCGGCCTTCCCGGGCCAGCAAAACGTCAAGTTGGGCCTTCAGGGCATGAAGGTGCAATACGTCAGCAGCCGCATAGTGCAATTGCCGCTCGTTCAATTGGGCTGCGCCCCAATCTGAAGACTGCTGCTGCTTGGACAGCTCTATTCCCAACAAATCGCTGCAGAGATCCTTAAGGCTATGGCGGTCGGTATTGGTGCGGACCAGTCGGCTGACCAGTTTCGTACAGTAAACGGGTTCGCAGACGATTTGAAAATAACGCTGGATTATGGCCAAGTCGAAGCGAGCAAAGTGAAACAGCTTTAAAACACTGCGATCGGCGAGAAGAGCCCGCAGACGCGGGGCTCGATAATCGGCCTCGGGAAAATGCACAATATGGGCGTCACCGTCGCCAGCCGATAGCTGCAAGACGCAAAGACGGTCCCGCTGCAATTTGAGACCCATGGTTTCGCTGTCGACAGCAATCACTTCACCAAGGTCAAGTCCACTTGGCAGATCGCCACGATGATAGGTGATGGTCACGTCGAAAATCTCCGCACCATTTTGCACAAAAGACGCCCGCTGGCTCATTCCGGGCGGCGAGAACGTTCACTGTACCACGTTCTCGCCGCCGCAGAATGGGATGGTGCCCAGGAGAAGACTCGAACTTCCACGACCTTGCGGCCGCTAGCACCTGAAGCTAGTGCGTCTACCAATTCCGCCACCTGGGCGCAGGTGCGGTCGCCCTGGGGGGCGCACCGAGGCGGAGAGGGATAAATCTAAGCCGTTAACCTGTCAATGACTTTCGTACTTTTCCACGCTTCATCGGTTGCGTTCAGCGCCCAGGTGTTTTAGCGTGCAACCGCGAATTTATGCAGTTTGACGAGGGAGGGTCGGATGGCTGGGCGCCTTGCAACCGTTTTCGGAGGTTCGGGGTTTATCGGGCGGCATGTGGTGCAACGTCTGGCCGCCCAGGGTTGGCGCGTCCGTGTTGCCGTGCGCGATACTGAGGCGGCCCGGTTTTTGATGCCGCGCGGCGATGTTGGGCAGGTTGTGCCCGTTTTCGCCGATCTGACCAAGGATTTCTCGGTTCAGGCGGCGGTCGCCGGGGCCGATCTGGTGATCAATCTGGTAGGGATTCTCTACGAAAGTGGTAAACAGACCTTTCAGGCTCTGCATGTTGAGGGTGCGGCACGGATTGCCAACGCCGCCAAGGCCGCCGGGGTTGGCGCCTTGGTTCACCTCTCCGCTTTAGGCGCGGACGCTCAGTCACCGGCAGCCTATGCTCGTAGCAAAGCGGCGGGTGAGGTGGCGGTTCGCGCCGCTTTCCCCGGGGCGACGATCATAAAGCCAAGCGTTGTTTTTGGTCCTGAAGACGATTTTTTCAATCGGTTTGCCGCTCTGTCCAGCTATACGCCAATTTTGCCGGTTTATGTTGCCGATGGCTTTAGCCTTTCTGGGGCGTCGGGGCAGAGCCGGCTTTTTGGGAGTGGCGGAACAAAATTTCAGCCGGTATTTGTCAGCGATGTCGCGGATGCCATTGTGGCAGCCGCCGATCCGGCTCAGTCCGGCAAAGTCTTTGAGCTGGTGGGACCCACCGTTTACAGCATGCGGCAGGTCATTCAAATGGCCATGAAATATGCCGGTCGTTGTCGGCTGGTGGTACCGATGCCTTTAAGCTTTGCGAAATGGCATGCCGCTTTTTTGCAATATCTGCCTAAGCCCCCGCTGACCCCGGATCAGGTCAAGATGTTGGCGGTCGACAATTTGCCCTCGGCCGGTTCCCTCGGTCTCGCTGATCTTGGGATTAAGCCCACTGCCGCCGAGGTGATTTTGCCAACCTATCTTTCGCGGTTCAAAAACCCGTTTGTGCATTTAACGCGCGAGGCGTGAGCGGGTCGCGTTCAGGCGTGAATAGTCCTTGATTAGAGTCGGTTGCGCCCTGGCGGGATCGGCTCTAAATCAAAGCCAGACCCACCATAATCAACCCGAGGATGAACCGGTAAACGGCGAACGGCAGCAATCCCATACGGTTTGTCCAAGCCAGGCCGACGCCTGTCGCGACCAAGACCAGGGCAAAGCTGACACCACCGGCAATCAGGTCACCACTACCCGGGTGAAGGCCCTCGTGCAGGATAGCTTGCAGGGCATCATTTGAACCGACGGCTAATAGAATCAGGGCATTGGCCAATAGGAGAAAGCGGTAGGCGGCGGGGCGCTCAAAACCCATAATGCGGGCGGCCGTAAGTCCAGCAGCGATGCGGCCGACACCGGATAAATAGGCGGCAAGCTGCGTTACACC
>DUZC01000151.1 GCA_013349735.1 Rhodospirillaceae bacterium | reverse complement strand
TCGGTAGGCGCCAGACGAATGGCCAGTTCCGCCGATTCCATCGGCAACATACAAAACCCCACCACTGGGTTGGGCAGGCTTTCCAGGAACTCGATCCATTGCTCGATATTCGGGGTCACCGGCAGAGCGGTAAAAAGGGCCGTATTCGAGCCCCGTTCCATTGGCAGCGCAGCCCGCAGGCGATCATGGGGAAAGGCAATTTCCAGGCGGCGCTTGAGAATATTAAAGCGATCCAGCCGCCCGGCCCGGGGCATCTGCTCTTCGCGATACATCTGTTCCAGCACATCGGCCGAAACCAAAAGCTGGGCCGAGCTATCCTGATCAAGAAAACTGCGGATGGTCCCCGGCCCATCTTCGGCATCCGGTGCCACAAAAGTGGCATCAACCACGGCCCGGCCGCTGAACTGCACCAGGGTCGCGCCTTCATCGCCGATGGTCAGGACAAAGCGCATCTGTGATTTCAGCAGCCCAACCTGCCGAGCCTTCTCTATCCAGGGGTAGAGCTTTTCCAGCCAAGGCCGCGCCTTCTGGGCAATCCGACTTTGCTGAACGCGGCTAAATTGGCCGCGGGCTTTCTCGACCCAGACCGGATTGAGGGGAATACGACGCAAGAGGTCGGTCAAACGCGACATTTATCCGCCCATTTTGCTGAGACTATCGTAAATCGGCCCGATTACCGCCACCACCACCCAGGCCATCATGACCCCTGAAAACATGGTCAGAACCGGTTCGATCATTCCCACCAGCGCATCGACGCTTTCATTCACATCGCGGTCATAAAAATCCGTGACATTATTAAGCGTCTCGCCAAGATTTCCGCTCTCTTCGCCGATTTTTACCATCCTGACGACCAGACTTGGAAATTCACCGGTATTGCGCAACCCCATGGACAGGGCATTGCCGTCCTGGACTCCGGCGCGAACCGTTTCAAGCGAGCCAGACAGGCAGCGATTACCAACCACTTTCTGCGCCGTCTCCAGACAGGTCAAAATCGGCACGCCGCTTTGAAACATTGTCGCAAAGAAATGGGCAAAACGTGAGAGCGAAATTTTTCGCGACAGTTCTCCGACCACCGGCACCCGCAGAAGAAAGAAGTCCAGCTGATAGGCAATCTTTTCTGAAGTCTTTCCTAATATTTTAATGGTCACGAAGGTGATGACCGGAACGGCTATGATGGCCCACCAGAAATCCTGGACAAAATTCGAGGTGGCAATCAAGGCCAGGGTAATAATCGGCAAGGCCTGTCCATTCGAGGCCAAAAAGCTGACCACTTGCGGCACCACGCCGATCATCATGAACATAAACAAGGCGATCATCACACACAGCATGACCATAGGATAGCGGGTCGCCTTTTTTATTTTGGCGTTCACCTCATCCATCCATTTGATATGCTTGACCAATTGAACGAAGGATTCCGTCAGATTGCCGCTTTCCTCACCGGCGGACAGCAAAGACTGGAAGACCTGTCCGAAAACATTGGGGTGACGCCCGAAGGCCTCGGACAAGGACTGACCGGCCGAAACATCTTCGAAAACTTCGGCCAACAAATCACGCAACCGCCGCTGTTCGGTGGAATCGCGCACATCCGCCAGCCCTTCCATTAAACTCACGCCCGCCGCGGAGAGTTGCTGGAGATGCATGCACATCTGAATCAGTTCGCGATTCTTGATACCGCCACCAAAGAATCGAAAAAGACCACCTTTTCCCTTGTCTTCCTTTGCTGACAGAAGCTCGAGGTTAATAAGCTTTAGGCGCTGATACAGGTCTTGCTGATTATTTGCGTTGATCTGTCCAGAGACCTTGCGCCCTGCCTGATTTAACGCCGTATAATTGAATTGTGGCATTTTTAAACCTTACAAGCGATCTGTCAGATCGACGGATCGACCGAGGCTTTCAAGAGAAATATGGCCTTCAAGAATTTTTAATATTCCATCTTCGGCGATCGGAACATAGCCAAAGCGCTTCGCCTCATTGCGAACCTGTACCAAAGAGGCCCCGGACAATATCATTTCGTCAAGCACACGGTTCATCGGCAAGATTTCATGCACCGCCAACCGGCCCTTATAGCCGGTAAACCGACAGTCCGGACAGCCCACCGTCTTGCCGATCTGTGGCGGCTTCTTGGGGTCCACGCCCATAATGCGGCATTCTTCGGCCGTCGCCGGGCGCATCGTCCGACAGCTCACGCAAATTTTGCGGACCAGCCGTTGCGCCAGGATCCCGATAATATTGCCTGATAACAGCCCATGTCCCAGGCCCAGATCATGCAGACGGGGGATGGCACCGGCGGCATCATTGGTGTGCAAGGTTGTATAGACCTGATGGCCGGTCATCGAAGCGCGCAGCGCCATCGAGGCGGTCGCATTATCGCGCACTTCACCGATAAAGATGATATCCGGATCCTGACGCAACAGAGCCCGCACGCCATCGGCGAAATTCATCGCCGTGCCTTCGCGGACCTGACCCTGGCGCATCAATTGCACCTCATATTCCACCGGATCCTCAAGCGTCATGATATTGCGCTCGAGCGAATTGATATGGCTCAGCACCGCGTAAAGGGTCGAGGTCTTGCCCGATCCGGTCGGGCCGGTAACGATGATAATTCCTTCCGGCCGTTGGATCAGTTTATGCAGCAATTTGCTGTTATTTTCGCTGAGCCCCAAAGAATCGATGGAAATAACTGCCCGCGATTTATCCAGAATACGAATGACGATGTTTTCGCCATGCACCGTCGGCAGACAGGCGACGCGAAAGTCGATTTTGCGGCTGCCCATGGAAAAGCCGAAGCGACCGTCCTGAGGATTCAGCTTGTCGGCAATATTCATCCCGGAAACGATCTTGATGCGATGCGAGATGGCGCCCCAGTGATCCTTATGGAAGGTTCGGATCTGCTGCATGACACCGTCGATACGATAGCGCAGGCGCACGAACGAACCTTCAGGTTCGAGATGGATATCAGAGGCGCCGTTTTTGACGGCATCCAAGACGATGGCATTGACCAGTCGTACCAGCGGATGAACATACCCTTCGCCAGAGAGCGCCGAGGCCGACACATCATGTTTGCCGGTTTCCAATTCGCGCAGAATGCCGTCGATCGAAAACTCATAGCCATAGAACTGGTCAATGGCCTGCAGTATTTCGGCTTCAGAACTGACCAACGGCAGGATTTCGCAGCCCGGCGGCGCATATTTACGGGTTTGGTCAAGCGCCAACACGTCATAAATGTCGGCCATGGCCAGACGCAGCGAATTGCCTTCCATCGAGACCGGAAGAACCCGGTAACGCAAGGCCACTTCCTTGGGGATGCGCTTTAACAGTTCGGGTTCGACCACCGTGCCCTGTAGATCGAACTTCTCATATCCCGAACTCGAGGCCAGCACCGCGGAAAGGGCCGCTTCCGTGATGAATCCCAGATCCACCAGCAAGGTGCCCATCAGCTTGTTGGTGCGCTTCTTTTCGTAAAGCGCGACCTGCAACTGATCCTTGGAAATAAGCCCCATTTCCACCAGCCGGTCGCCGATGCGGGCTCCACCCGGCGCGCCCGCGCCGCCATCCCCCGCAGGCGGCCCACCGCCTCCACCCGATGGCGGTGGCGCCCCAGGCGGCGGGGGTGGCGGCGGCGGATCCTCGGGCGGCGGCGGATCCTCGGGCGGCGGAGGTGGCGGCGGCTCCGAGGGGGGCGGCGGGGGTGGGGGGGAATCCTCAGGCGGTGGCGGCTCTGGCGGCGGTGGTGGCGGCGGCTCGGGCTCGCCGTTCAGAGACGACAGAGCCGCAAAGATGTTGGGGCGGGCTGACGCAGCACCGCCCGCGGGCCTTGCCCCCGAAACCGACGGTTTTGCTGGCGTTACACTGCTGGACGGGGTGGCTGGTACGGCTTCGCCGCTCATCGAGGCCAAGGCGGCAAAAATAGCCGGACGGGCCCCTGGCGCGGTCGGCGCCTGAACAGGGCGCGAGACAGCCGCCGGGGCTGGCGTCATTACGGGCGGCGCCGGCACTGAGGGCTTGGCGGTTGCCTGGGGCTGAACCTTCGGCGGCGGGGACGCCGAGGGTAAGGGCAAGCTTGTTGGCACTGGGGGCGGAAGGGTCGGAAGCGGTTCCGCCGCTTGCGGCATCGGGGCCTGATCGTCAAGAAAATCGATGCCCTCAGCGACCGCTGGCGGCAGGGCAGTTTGTACCGGGGGCTCCAACGGCGCGTCGGCCGCCGCAAAACCCAGCGCGGGGGCCCCTGCTTCGGCCAAGGTCGGAGCCGGATCGACGGCACCGCTGGCAATGGCGCCTTCGGCAAAATCCATTCCCGGCGCCGCCACCTCGCCCAGGGTCGGCGTTACGTTCTCGATGCTCGGCAAATGATCGGCGAAATCAAGCGAAGGCGAGGGCGGCGGCGGAGCTGCGGGCTCAGCCGTCGTCGGCATCAAGGGCTGGGCATCATCGGCCAGGGCAAAAGAGGGCGCAGCCGGCGGCACAGGCTT
>DUZC01000129.1 GCA_013349735.1 Rhodospirillaceae bacterium | reverse complement strand
ATTGTTGAGCGATTGGGATCCATGGCTGACCCGCGATCCGTCAGTCTGGTGGCGATCCATAGTTACGACATTCCCGATCTTTTTCCAGACGAAGCTCTAACTTTGGCCGAAGCGGCTCAGGCAGCCCCCCTGGAACGGCGCCGGGACCTTCGTGAGGTCCCTCTGATCACCATTGACGGGGCCGATGCCCGGGACTTTGACGATGCCGTCTGGGCTGAGGCGAGCGAGTCTGGCGGCTGGCATATCATTGTGGCCATCGCCGATGTGGCCTGGTATGTGCGTCCTGGCGACGCTCTTGATCGTGAAGCTTTTAATCGCGGGAACTCGGTTTATTTTCCCGACCGCGTCGTGCCGATGTTGCCGGAAGCCCTCTCGAATGGCTGGTGTTCGTTGAAGCCGAACGAAGATCGTCCCTGTCTTGTGGCGCATTTATGGATCGACGCCGCGGGAAATGCCGAGCGGCACCATTTTGAACGGGCCTTGATGCGCTCCGTGGCCCGGCTGACCTATGACCAAGTACAACAGGCCATAGAGCAAGGCCCAGAAGATAATCCTGCGACCGCTCTAATCGAACCTGTTTTAAAGCCTCTTTACGGCGCGTGGTCGGCGCTGGTCAAAGCACGCCAACGGCGCGGTGTGTTGGAACTCGACCTGCCCGAGCGTCAGGTTGTGCTTGGTGCGGATGGAAAAATTGCGCAGATCCTGCCGCGCCAGCGTCATGACAGCCATCGCCTGATCGAAGACTTTATGATCGCCGCCAATGTGGCGGCCGCTGAGCAAATCGAAGCCTTGGGCCTTCCCTGCATGTATCGGGTTCATGACCTGCCCTCACAGGAAAAGCTTGAGTCCTTGCGGCTGTTTTTGGCGCCCCTGGGGCTTAACCTGGCCAAAGGCCAAGTTTTGCGCCCTGCTGCTTTTAATCAGATTCTTGAACAGGCGCGGGCGCTTCCTGAAATTCATTTGATCAATGAACTGGTCCTGCGCAGTCAGGCGCAGGCGGCTTACGCCCCTGACAATATAGGTCATTTTGGCCTTGGCCTGGCCCGTTACGCTCACTTTACCTCCCCAATCCGCCGCTATTCGGATCTCTTGGTCCATCGCGCCTTGATCAGCGGCCTGAAATTGGGTTCGGATGGGCTGCCTGAGGATGCCATAGAACGATTCGCGGACATCGGCACACATATTTCAGCGACGGAACGGCGCGCTGCCGCCGCGGAACGCGAGGCGCTTAACCGGTTTACCGCATTGTTTCTGGCCGATCGGGTTGGCGCAATCTTCCCAGGAAGGATCAATGGTGTTACCCGTTTTGGCCTGTTTGTAACTCTTGACGAGACGGGCGCGGATGGACTGGTGCCTCTTTCCAGCCTGCCGTTTGACAGTTTCGTTTTCGACGGAACCAAACATAATCTGACCGGCCGGCGAACCGGGCTAACCTTGTCTTTAGGGGACGAAGTCGCAGTCAAACTGGCAGAGGCCAATCCCTTAACGGGGGGCTTAGTATTCAATTTGGCTGACCAAGGAATGAAGCGCCCGCCTCAAGGTTTCCGGTCACGCAACAAGAGGTCAGGCGGGAAGAGACAGGCACCAGCACGGAAGCGCAATTAATACTAATAGTTAAATAACAATACGCACTTATTGCGCGCATTTTTGAGTGAGCAAGAATTTTAGATAGAGTTTTTGTGAACTCTTGATTCCATTACCAACGCAGCTGATTATTTGGTACTCTTTAGGCGAGGGCGATCTCTGCCATGAGTATCATCAAATCTAAAATATGGTTGACTGTTTTACTTATGGCGGCGTCATTTCCGCTAATGTTTGGCTGTGCCCGCACGGAAAATACCGCCTCCTCTGCTTTGCCTTCTACAAACTCGCGGGTTGATCCCGTGTTAGCGACAGGTCTAAGGCTGATTGCCGATCGCGCTTTGCAACCGGAAACTATTCCAGATTTAAGCTTTTTGGGCCTGCAATCTCTGGTTCGCCTGGATAAGGATCTGGCGCTTACCCGGACACCCGAACAAGATCTTCAACTGGCTTATCAACATCACCTTATCGGCCGCTATAACCCGGCCCCACCCGGGGATGCCGAACGCTGGGCCGACTTGGTCGTTACCATAGCCCGCGATGCCTGGAAGGTCTCGTCGACATTAAAGGCGACGAACAATGAAGCCTTCTATCAGATGTTCTTCGAGTCGGTTTTAAAAGGCGTCGACCCACACTCTCATTACTTTGCTGCACACCAATCTACGCCAGGGCTGGCCCTTGACCATCAGGGTAACGCCGAGATCGAAATTATCATCCCCCCAGACCAAAACCTGGCCGGCTCCTTGCCCGAGCAACTTCCTCTCGAAAGCCAAATTACCGAAGGAATTCTTGTTGCGACTATCCATCGCTTCACCGACAAAACCAGCGTTGAGTTGTCTAAACTTCTGGGTAACGCCAAAGTTAATCCTGATTTTAAAGGTGTGATTCTTGATCTGCGTGGCAACCCGGGTGGGTCACTGTTACAGGCCGTAGCTGTCGCGGATCTTTTCATGGCGGAAGGTCCTATCCTATCCGTCATTGGCCGAACCACGGGGACCAGCCGCCAGTTTAACGCCAAGGCCGGCGAAATTGGCGAAGCCATGCCGGTGGTGGTTGTGCTGGATGGGGGATCTGCATCCGCAGCGGAAATAGTCGCTGCCGCGCTTCAGGATTCCCGGCGAGGCGTCGTGGTTGGCACCAACAGTTATGGTAAGGGAACCGTTCAAAGCCGGATACGTTTGCCCAATGATGCGATCCTTTCCATCACCATGGCCAATTTTGCCAGTCCGAGCGGCACCCTGTTGAACGGGTTGGGCGTCATCCCCAATCTCTGTCTGAATGCTGGGGAAGCCAAGCGCGTTACCGAATCGGGAACCATTTACCCCAGCGACCAGGAGGGACGCAAACGGCTGCGCGCGCTCTGTCCGGCGTCGGCCCGGGGCGGGATCGCCAGGGATATTGAAATCAGCCGACAGTTAATTCTTGACCCCGGACTTTTTGCTCAGGCGCTCGGCCACACCTGGTTATTGGCCGGCGGACTCGAGCCATTGCGGTAGTAAGACAGAGCAATTTACAGGCTTTTTCACTCTTTCCTTGACACCGCCAACCCAGCCTGTATTTTCCGCCGCCTGGAGTCGTCACCTCGCATTCGGGAATTTTTTGCTATGGCAAAACCAGCCACAATCCTCGTCAAGCTGCTCAGCACGGCCGGGACAGGTTTTTTCTACACAGCGAAGAAAAACCCGCGCAAAACAACGGACAAACTTGAGTTCCGTAAATATGACCCCGTGCTGCGCAAGCATGTAGCCTTTAAAGAAGCCAAGATAAAATAGTCGGCTTGGTTTCTAGGTTTTGCGATTCAATAGGTTTTCAATCGTCTGCAGGAAGGCCTGCACTGAGATCGGCTTAGCCATATAGCCGTCACAGCCGCCGGCCCGCATCCGCTCCTCGTCGCCTTTCATCGCAAAGGCGGTCACGGCAAGGACGGGTATTTCGCGGAGCTGGACATCGCCCTTAAGCAGGCGGGTAACCTCGAGCCCGGATATTTCCGGAAGTTGAATATCCATGACAATCAAATCCGGACGCTGTTGGCGAACCATCGCCAGCACATCGCGACCATCCCGGCTTTGCATGGTCTGGTAGCCGTTTGCCTGCAAGATATCGGTAAACAGCTTCATGTTCAGATCGTTATCTTCAACAATCAGAATTGTTTTGGCCATGGGCGCGCCCCCTTATCCGCTTTTTATCGCCGCCGCCGCCAGAGCTAACCAACCAAGAATAAAGGCCGTTCCCCCGATAGGAATGACCATCTGTATCGGCCAGGATAGCAAAGCCATGCAGTAAAGCCCGAGCGAGAAAAAAAGCATCCCAACCACGAACAGTATGCCAGGCAACAGGATAAGGCGCTGGTCCGGCGCGGGCCAATGGCATAGAGCCAACAGTGCCAGCGCATGGAACATTTGGTAACGGGCCCCCTTTTCCAGCCAGACGGACGCCTGGCTGGCTTCGCCGGCCCCATGGGCGGCCAGGGCCCCAAACCCCACGGCCATTGCGCCACTGAGCCCGGCGATCACTCGCCCATATTTTCTCCAAGCCACCGTCATGGGGCCCACCGACAAAAAAAATGGGCCGGAGGGGGGTCCGGCCCAAGTTTCTCTTGAGGGAAAATGATACCTGGCGAAACCAAAGGGGAGCCGCCCGTATCGAAGTTTATCGTAGTATAATTTGCCGCGATTTCTGTGACGGCCATCACTCAGATCCTAATTTCCCCTGACATGTTCGACCATCATGGCCAGCTCTTCCATATCCACGACTTCCAGAGCATCTTTTTTGCGAATAATGACCCCAGCCCGCGATAGGTCGCTTAACACCCGAGCCACCGTTTCCCGGGTTGTGCTCACCCAACTGGCAATATCGGCATGGACCGGAATGGGGCGGATCGTGGCGGTCTTGCCATCCT
>DUZC01000308.1 GCA_013349735.1 Rhodospirillaceae bacterium | reverse complement strand
TGGCGGCCCTGGCCGTGGCCGTGGTCGACAATGCCATGGTGGCCGGCACCGGTCACCGCATCTGCAATGACTGCATGACCGCCTGCATTTATGCCAGTGGCCATCGGGACCCGGTGAATATCCCCGAAGCCGAAACCCGCATCCTGAAGGATGTTCTAGACCTGCCCTGGGGCTTTGAAATTTACAGCCTGCTGACCCGCTGGAACCCGCTTAATTTAGCCCGTCCCCTGCCCTTGCCGCCCAGCGGCCGCACCGTATTGGTGGTCGGGTTGGGCCCGGCCGGCTATACCCTGGCCCACCATCTGATGAATGACGGTCATCGGGTGGTTGCGGTCGATGGCCTGAAGATCGAGCCGCTGGCGCCAGAGATTTCCGGGGTCACGGCTACCGGCGAGCGCGTGGAATTCCAGCCGATTCACCGCATCGAACAGCTTTATGAAGGTCTTGATGACCGGGTGATGGCGGGATTCGGCGGGGTTGCCGAATATGGCATCACCGTGCGCTGGAATAAGAACTATCTCAAGGTCATCCGCCTGCTGCTTGAACGACGCCAGGACTTCCTGATGGTGGGTGGCGTGCGTCTGGGGGGGACCCTTTCGCTGGATCAAGCCTGGGAGATGGGCTTTGACCATATTGCGCTGTGCATGGGCGCGGGCCGCCCCACCGTCATCGACATGCCGAATAATTTGGCCCGCGGCGTCCGGCAGGCCTCGGATTTTCTGATGGCGCTGCAATTGACCGGTGCCGCCCGGACGGACAGTCTGGCCAGTCTGCAGATCCGTCTGCCGGTGGTGGTCATCGGCGGCGGCCTGACCGCCATCGACAGTTGCACCGAAGCCTTGGCCTATTACCCGGTGCAGGTCGAAAAATTCCTGCATCGCTGGGAAGTCCTGGCCGCTGAACGGGGCGAGGACGCGCTGCGCGCGACCTATAGCGAAGAAGAAGCCGGCATCGCCCAGGAGTTCCTGACCCATGGCCGGGCCATCCGCGCCGAGCGCGAAGCCGCCGCCCGCGAAGGTCGTCCGGCCCGTATCCTTGAATTACTCCAGTCCTGGGGGGGCGCAACGGTGGTTTATCGCCGCCGTCTGGTCGACAGCCCGGCCTATCGCAATCACGAAGAGGTCATCAAGGCGCTTGAGGAAGGGATCCGCTTTGCCGAACAATTGACGCCGCTGGCGGTTGACGTGGACCGCTTTGGCCATGCCAGCGGGCTTAAACTTGGCACCAGCGACGGCCAGGAAATCATTCTGCCGGCCAAATCGATTATAGTCGCTGCCGGCACCGTACCCAATACCATCCTGGCCCGCGAAGATAACCGCATCCATTTGCATGGAAAATATTTCCGTGCCGTGGACGAAGAGGGCCGCTCGGTGCAACCCGAAGCCTGCACCAAACCAGCGGCGGTGCGGGTGCTGATGGATGTGGAAGGCCACTGCCCCGATGGCGAAGCCCCGGCTTTGTCCTTTTTTGGTGACTTGCATCCGTCTTATGCCGGCAATGTCGTTTCGGCCATGGCCAGCGCCAAGCAGGGCTATCCAGTGATCAGCCGCGTCCTGGCCCGCAAAGCGCCGTCCCGCCCCTTGGGGGACCAAAGCCTGTTTGCCGAGATAAACGCCATTCTGCGCCCGGTGGTTCATCGGGTGGAACGGCTGGCCCCGACCATCGTCGAGGTGGTGGTCAAGGCCCCGGCGGCCGCTCGGGCCTTTCAGCCCGGCCAGTTCTACCGCATGCAGAATTTTGAAACCCTGGCCCAGCGCACCGCCGAGACCATCCTGTCCATGGAAGGCCTGGCTTTGACCGGAGCCTGGGTCGATAAAGAGGCGGGGCTGGTCTCGGTGGTCGTGCTGGAAATGGGCGGCTCAAGCGATCTTTGCGGCATGTTGCGCCCGGGCGAGCCGGTGGTGCTGATGGGCCCCACCGGGATGCCCACCGAAACGCCGGCAGGACAGACCGTCTTGCTGGCCGGGGGGGGGCTGGGCAATGCCGTCCTGTTCTCGATTGGCCAAGCCTTGCGACGCGCCGGATCCCGGGTGCTCTATTTCGCCGGCTACCGCAGCGATGCCGACCGCTTCAAAACCGCGGAAATCGAAGCCGCAGCCGATATGGTCATCTGGTGTGTCGACCGGGGCGAGGCCTTGCCCACCACCAGACCCGGCGATCGTACCTTTGTCGGCAACATCGTGGCAGCGATGGTCGCCTATGGGGAAGGCCGTTTGGGCCAGGCCACGATTCCCCTGGGCGAGGTCAACCGCATCATCGCCATTGGCTCCCATCGCATGATGGAAGCGGTGGCCCAAGCCAGGCATGGTCTCTTGGCCCCCTATCTTGACCCCGCTCATGAGGCCGTCGGATCCATCAATTCGCCGATGCAATGCATGATGAAAGAGGTCTGTGCCCAATGTCTGCAAAAGCACCGGGATCCGCGGACCGGGGCTGAAATTGTCGTCTTTACCTGCGCCAATCAGGATCAATTGCTGGACCATGTGGACTTCCAGGGATTGCATGAAAGACTGGGCCAAAATATCGTCCAGGAAAAGCTGACCCGGTTATGGCTTGATCGCAGCTTAAGGCAGTTGTCATTAAGACTTTGAACGCATAAGTGACTGGCAGCTATACCCTGAGGACATTAAACAAAAGCGGACATTTTGATGAAAAGGTGATTGATTTAGGCTGTCTTGGATTGCCTCGGGAAAAAGACAATGCCATCCTGTGTTGTCTTAATTTGGAACTAAGCTATTGACTGACGTCGCTGCTCAGAACAAAGCCCTAAGAGCGGAACGGGATCGCTATGTGTCCCTTGCTTTCTGCTGGGCGGATTTATTGTTCGAGGTCGATCGTCATCTCAATATCGTTTTCGTTTCTGGCGCAACGCAGGCCTTTTTCGGGCGCAGCCAGGAAGATCTGGTGGGCTCGTCCTTCCGCGATATTGTCGCGCCAGCCGACATTCCGATGGTCGGCCAATCCCTCAAAAAGATCATGAAGACCGGGCGCATCAATGAAGATGTGCTGCGGGTGGTCAATCCCGATGGAGCCTTGCTGTGGGTGTCCATGTCGGCCTATTGCCTGAATGCCAATGATGGCAATCTGTTCATCGGCCTGCGCAAAAGCTCGCCTTCGGCCCGGGCGGCGGCCCTCAGCGTCCCGCGCGAGGGCGCTGGCTTGTTTGACAGTGGCAGTTTCGCGGAATTGGCCGCCGATCGCCTGAAAAAGATCCAGGCGGCGGGCGAAACCGCCGAAGTAACCTTGCTGTCCATCCCGGCGATGAAGGATCTGCAGGATCGCTTGGATGACAAATCCAATGATGTCCTGTCCAAACAAGTCGGCGAATTTCTGAAAGCCAATTCGGTTGGCGGTGATTCCGCTGCCAAGGTCGGCGACGGACAATTCTCCATTCTGCATGCCGCCGGCACCAATATCGGCGACATGGTCAAGCAAATCGAATCGCTGACCAAAAAAGTCGACCCCACCGGCCAGGGTGTCGCGGTGGAATCCGCCACCATGACCATGGATGGCGAGACCGATATCAGCGAAGAAGATCTGGCCAAGGGTCTGCTTTACACGCTCAATAAATTCCGCGACTCCGACGAAGGGGTCAATTTCAAGGATCTTGCCTCAAACATGACCGCTCTGGTCGGAGAGGCGGTGCAAGAGGTCAACGCCTTCAAACAGGTGGTGGCCCTCTCGGAATTCTATGTCGCTTTGCAGCCCATCGTGCAGATCCATAGTGGTGAAATTCATCATTATGAAGCGCTGTGCCGCTTTGACGCCAAACCAGGGGAATCCCCCTTTAAAACCATCACTTTTGCCGAGGAAACCGGCCTGATCCATGAGTTCGATCTGGCCATGGCCAGGAAAGTGGTGGAATGGCTGTCAAAATTCCCGCGCAATAACGATAAATACCGGGCTGCCGTCAATGTCTCCGGTTTTTCCATCGGCAAGCCCAGCTATGTCGATGCCTTGATGAAAATGCTCAAGGAAAATTCCTGGACTCAGGGCAAATTGATGTTCGAGATCACCGAGAGCTCGCGCATGAGTGATCTCGAAGCCGCCAATAATTTCATCCAGAACCTGCGCAAGCGCGGCTATCATGTCTGTCTTGATGATTTTGGCGCCGGCGCGGCAAGCTTCCAATATCTGTCGGTGCTCGATGTGGATGTGGTGAAACTGGATGGCTCGGCGGTCAAAAACGCCCAGAAGGCCAGCAAGGGCCGAGCCTTTTTGTCGGCCCTGACCGAACTATGCCGGCGCATGGCGGTTGAGACCATCGCGGAAATGGTCGACACCCCCGACACTTTGACCTTCTGCCGCGATTGCGGCTGCAATTACGTTCAGGGTTATCTGTTTGGCAAGCCCTCGGCCGATCTGAAAGCCTTTAATCCTTTGCCGGAAATCGTTCTTTTCCAGAAAAGCGGGTCGGCCGTAAAAGTAAAATAGCCGCGACCCAGCCAAGCTGGTTGTCAAACCACAACGCGCCATGACAATAATACCACGACACCGTTTTTTTGCGGTGAAAGTGGTTTGGCCTTAACTTTGTTGGGTTT
>DUZC01000148.1 GCA_013349735.1 Rhodospirillaceae bacterium | reverse complement strand
GCGCCCAGCCCCAGGACGGGACCCTTGATTCCTTTGGGCCAAGGCGATGTTTTCTGCGAGGGGCACTTTGTCCAGACGCCCTTGTTCGCACGGGACCAGCTGCGGCCCGGGGATCGAATCGAGGGGCCGGCGATCCTCGTCGAGGACACGACGACCCTGGTCATCGAACCGGGATGGCGGGGCGAGCCGATGGCCGAGGGACATCTTTTGTTGACCCGGGATCGGCCGCGGTCGACCCGGCAGAAAATTGGGGCGGCCGTCGATCCGGTGATGCTTGAGCTGTTCAACAATCTCTTCATGTCCATTGCCGAACAGATGGGCGCGGTGCTGGCGAATACCGCGCAGTCCGTCAATATCAAAGAACGTCTCGATTTTTCCTGTGCCCTGTTTGATGGTGACGGTGCTTTGGTGGCCAATGCGCCTCATGTTCCGGTCCATCTTGGCAGTATGGGCGACAGCGTCCGCGCCGTGCTGCGGCGTCATGGCGCGACGATGCGGGACGGTGATTCCTTTGTTCTGAACGCGCCCTATGATGGGGGCACGCATCTTCCGGACATTACGGTGGTCACACCGGTTTTCCATGACGGCAAATGTCTCTTTTTTGTCGCCGCACGCGGCCACCATGCCGATATCGGCGGCAGCAGTCCCGGCTCGATGCCGCCCGACAGCTGTCGGGTCGAGGAAGAGGGTATTCTTCTGGACAATCTGCCGTTGGTTGAAGCTGGACGGTTTTGTGAAGCGCGGATCCTCGCGCTTTTGGCTCAGCCGCCCTGGCCTGCCCGCAATCCGCAGCAATCGATCAATGATCTCAAAGCGCAGCTGGCGGCAAATGCCTGTGGCGTGACCGAACTGCGACAGTTGTTGCATCGTTACGGATCAGAAACGGTTTTGGCCTATATGGGCCATGTGCAGAGCAATGCCGAGGCCTGCGTCCGCCAAGTGATCAGCGGTTTGCAAGACGGTGATTTCGCCGTCGAAATGGATGACGGGGCAATCCTTCGCGTTTCCATCCGCATCGACCGGGCGGAACAAAGCGCCGTTATCGATTTTACCGGAACTGCGGCCCAGCGCCCGGGCAATACCAATGCGCCCCTGGCGGTTGGCAAAGCCGCGGTCTTATATGTCTTTCGCTGTCTGGTCGACGAGGCCATCCCGCTGAACGAAGGCTGCCTGAAGCCGCTGACGCTGATTTTCCCGGAAGGGTCGATGCTCAACCCCCGCTATCCGGCGGCGGTGGTGGCCGGCAATGTTGAAACCTCGCAGGCCATTGTCGATTGTCTGTTCGGCGCGCTGGGGGTTTTGGCCGCTTCGCAGGGAACGATGAACAATCTGACTTTCGGCGATGCGCGCTGGCAATATTACGAAACACTGTGCGGCGGGGTCGGTGCCGGTCCGGAAGGCCCTGGGGCCTCGGCGGTCCATAGCCATATGACGAACAGCCGCCTGACCGATCCCGAGATCCTGGAATGGCGCTATCCGGTCCTGGTCGATGGCTTTGCGATCCGGTCGGGATCCGGGGGGGCGGGCCGAAATCGCGGTGGAGACGGTGTCATTCGTCGCCTGCGTTTCCGTCAGGCGATGAGCCTGGGCATTTTGTCCAATCGCAGGCGGGTCGCCCCCTTTGGCCTGGCCGGTGGGAAGGATGGGTTGCCCGGCAGAAACCGTGTCGAACGGGCGGATGGAATGGTTGAGGAATTGGCCGGGACCGCGAAAATCCAGGTGGCCGCGGAGGATGTGGTGGTCATTGAAACGCCGGGCGGCGGCGGTTATGGCAGGGCAGATGAGGAGAGGGATGTTTCCAAAAAGGAAAATTAATTCTTCCATATTTTAGTTTTTATGGCTATAAGTGGCCATCGAGTGGTTCCTAAATGGAATTTAGGCGTGAGGTGACGTATGAATTGGGACGACTATGAGGCAATCGGTCAGGCGCTGGCCGCTCAGTTTCCCGACGCCAATTACCTGACCATCAAGGACGCCGATCTGATCCTTCTGGTGCGCAGTCTGCCGGGCTTTTCCGGCCAGGCGACGCCAGACCCGCAGGCCATCGCCGCGATCAGCTATGCCTGGATCGCCGCGGTCGAAGGGCCGGATGACAGCAGTCCTTTCGAAAATATCGCCTAAGCCCAAACCCTTACAAACGAAGGTAAAGAACGATGGATGCTGCTGCTGCAGATCTGCGACCCGGTCTTTATTGGCAATCCCGGATGGGCAATAATCCCGATGGGATCGGTGGCAACAGCCATCTCTATGAGGTGGTCAGCCAGGGCCAGGATGGTCAAATCGCGCGCGCTCGGCTCTTGGTGGATCTCGGGATCAAGCTGGGAACCAGGCGGACCGGCTATGCCTGTGAGTTTGCTTCTCCGGACGGCGCCTTGGCACTGGCGAGCACCGGGCTTTGCCGCGATGGCAGCGCGCCGCCGGCGGCGCTTCTGCTGACCCATTCCCATGAAGACCATTTGGGGGCAATCCCGCATGTCTTGGAAATGGGGTATAGCCTGCCGCCCATCCATTGCACGTCCTTCACCGCGCAAAAAATCAATCAATCCCTGCGTCAGGCGGGTGTCGCCTTGGCGGCCTGGCCCAAGGTCAATATTGTCAAAGCGGGCGATGTGGTGCCGGTGGCCGGGGCAATGGTGGAATTCGTTGCCATGGACCATATGCCCGGGGCGGCGGCGCTTTATATCAGAACGCCGGACGCGTCGGTATTTCATACCGGCGACTATAAATTTGACAACAGTTTGCCTTTGGGGGAACGGGCTGACCCCGGGCGCTTGCGGGCGATTGGTCTTGCCGGCGTCGATATGGTGATTGCCGATTCCACCGCCGCCGGACAAAGCGGCGAAAAGGTCTTAGAGCGTGATATCGCCAAGAGCCTGACCCGCATCCTTGAGGATTGCGAGGGCCGTGCGGTGGTGGCCGGAATTTTGGGCTCGCAACTTGACCGGCTGGTCTCTTTGGGCCGGGCGGCGGCGGCCAATGGCCGCTCGGTCATCGTTTCCGGCGCCAGTCTTGCCGAGAATCTGCGTGCTCTGCAGTTATCCGGCACCGATATGGAAAAAGTCGTCGGCACCAAACTGCTGACCCCGCGCGAGGGGCAGCAACTGGCAGCCGACAAGGTCTTGTTCGTGACCACCGGCGCTTTTGCCCAACCCAATTCCGGTCTGGTTCGGGCCTCCGAATCCCTGCCTGGCGCGGTGACGATCGATGAGGATACGACCGTCCTTATTCCGCAGCGGGCCATTCCCCCGATCAAAGGGGCGTTTGGCGCGATGATTGCCAAATTAGAGGCGCGCGGGGCATCCGTCATCACGCCCGAGCGGGCGGCGGAGTTGGGTTATGGCGCAATCCATCAAAGCGGTCACGCCATGGAGGGCGACGCTCAGCTGCTTTTCACTTTGCTTAACCCCCGCAAAATGGTGGCGCCCATTCATGGCAATGGCTCGCAATTGAGCGCCAATGCGCGCATTGCCAAAGATCTTGGGATTCCAGCCCTGACCCTCGAGCGCAATGGCGCCCGCGTCCGGGTCGCCCAGGAGGATGTGAGCGTTATCGGTTATGAAAACGCCCGACGTATCGGGGCCGTCGAGACCGGAGCGGCCAAACGTCTGCCGCGCGCCGCCAATGGCGAAGGGCGCCGGGCCCATAGCCCGCCGGCGATCTACCGCTATGACCTCTTAGATCCGATGGGCAAAGAGGTTTTGGCGCAAAATGTCGATGCCAGCCGTCTGGATAAGCCTGAGTCGGCGTCCTCCTTTAAGATCCTTTCCGCTCTGCGCGAAAGCTGGCGTCATGGGAGGTAGGGCGCGTTTCTACAGGCCGCTCGGCTATCTGGCGGCTTTCGTTATGGTGCAAGCCTGTTGGGGAAGATTGGTTTTATATCTGGCCGGACTGGCCTATCTGCGGCTGTTCGCATTTGGCATCAGCGATCCCGCCAATTGGCGCGGGCTGCATTTGCGCCTGCTTGCCGGTGAAACCATTCCCTTTTCCTTTTTTGTCTTAGGGTTGTTTTTTGTTCTGCTGGCTTTGCTGGGGTTGATCCTGACGAGCTGGCGCTTGCCGGCTTTCCTCGGCTGGCTTTCCTTTCTGCCGGGTGCCGGCTGGCTGATCCATTATTGGCAGCGGGCCCGTGGGCCGCGGCCGCGCCGCCTCAGATCCATCCAAGTTTTAAAAAAGACCGAGCCGGCACCAATCCAGCCGCCGGCTGATTTCGATCGCAGGCCTCTAATACGGGCGATGGCGGTCTTTGCCGTTTGCCAGGATGCGCCGGAGCCCTGGATGGTGGAGGTTCTGGCCGAAGAAATCGGCAAAATCGCGGCGGCAGACTGGGCGGCAGAAGCGAAAGCCGATCGGTCGGTGGCGGGTCTGGTTCGCTTTGCGCAAGAATTGGGCCTGCTGCCCGGCCTTGTTCTGCCGGACGAAGAGGCCGCTTCCCCTGGCTCCAGTACCGTGGCGCCGGCACCTCTGACTTTGACCGCCGGGTGGCTGACCGGTTTGCTCGAAAATTATCAGGACCTGCTGGACCGTCAAACGCGGGCCGGCAGGTCC
>DUZC01000135.1 GCA_013349735.1 Rhodospirillaceae bacterium | reverse complement strand
TGATCGAAAAATGACCTTGCTCTTCATCCGATTGGATGCAAGGAAAAAATCAGCCCGCTAACCAAGCCGATTATCAGAGCAAGCCAGACGATCCATTGACGGGCCGGTGGCGGATTATCATTGGCGGGCAGGTAGAAAACTGCAGGATGGAACCGGGCCGCGCGGGAAGCGCGGCCCTTTCCATTAAAGCGAAGGGTTTGCTGCTTTTCACCCACGGGCGTGCAGCGGCACATAGTTGCGGGGCGTTGGGCCCGTATAGAGCTGGCGCGGACGTCCGATTTTCTGTTCCGGATCGGAAATCATTTCATTCCACTGGCTGACCCAACCCACTGTTCTGGCCACGGCGAACAGTGCGGTGAACAGGCTAACCGGAATGCCCATCGCCCGGAAGATGATGCCGGAATAGAAGTCCACATTCGGATAAAGCTTGCGCTCAACAAAATACGGATCTTCAAGAGCGATTCTTTCCAGTTCCATGGCGAGTTCAAGCAAGGGTTCGTCGCGAACGCCAAGTTCGTCCAAAACCTCATTGCAGGTACGCTGCATGACCTTGGCCCGTGGGTCGTAGTTTTTGTAGACGCGGTGACCAAATCCCATCAGACGGAAAGGATCATTTTTGTCTTTGGCCCGCTTGATGAACTCGGGAATACGATCCTTGCGACCGATTTGCTGCAGCATATTGAGAACCGCTTCATTGGCGCCACCATGGGCGGGGCCCCACAAAGAGGCGATGCCGGCCGCGATACAGGCATAGGGGTTGGCCCCAGACGAGCCCGCCAACCTGACCGTTGAGGTCGAGGCATTCTGTTCATGGTCCGCATGCAAAATCAGGATACGGTCCATGGCTTTAGCCAAGACCGGACTGACCACATAGGGTTCGCAGGGCGTGGCAAACATCATGTGAATGAAGTTTTCTGCGAAGGACAGGTCATTGCGTGGATAAATGAAAGGTTGGCCGATAGCATATTTATAGGCCCAAGCGGCAATGGTCGGCATTTTTGCGATCAGACGGAAGCTGGCCACCATGCGTTGACGGGGATCCGTAATGTCCAGGCTGTCATGATAGAACGCTGATAACGCACCGACGACGCCGCACATGACGGCCATCGGATGGGCGTCACGGCGGAAACCACGATAGAAATAGTTGATTTGCTCGTGGACCATGGTATGGCGGCGAATGCCATCTTCAAATTTTGTTTTCTCGTCCGCCGTCGGCAATTCGCCGGTCAAGAGAAGGTGGCAGACTTCCAGATGATCGGAATGTTCTGCCAGTTGATCAATGGGGTAGCCTCGATGCAGTAGGACCCCCTGGTCGCCATCGATATAAGTGATCTTGGATTCGCAGGACCCAGTCGAGGTATATCCGGGGTCATAGGTGAAGTGGCCGGTATCGCCGTAAAGTGAACGGGTATCGATTACCTTCGGTCCCATCGTGCCGGGAATCAGCGGGAATTCGAAAGTACGGCCACAACTGTTATCAATCATTGTTACCGTTTCTTTAGCCGCTCCACCGGCCGACTTGCCCTTATCTGCCATTTTACCACTCCCTCTGCTTGGCTCTAAAAACGCTAAAGTGTCTTCTTCATCGATAATTGGCTTTGGCCTATGATATCTCTTTCATAAGCAATCGCCAATTCTGGCCAGACATTCTTCCTGACCGAGAATCTCAAGGACTTCAAATACCGGCGGTGACACCGCCCGACCCGTCAAGGCTGCCCGCAAAGGTTGCGCTACCTGTCCCAATTTCAGACCTTGGGCTTCAGCGCAGCCGCGGACCGCCTGTTCCAGTCTATCCTGCCGCCAGTCCGGCAGCGCGGCAAGAATTTGTGACAGGGCGACTAGCGCACGGCGACCGGTTTCATCCAACAGCTTGGCGGCCGGTGGGTCAATCGGCAATGGACGTTTTGTAACATAAAATTCTGCATTTGCCGCCAATTCAACGATCGTCTTGGCGCGCTCTTTCAATGAGGGCATCGCGCGGCACAATTTGTTCAGGTCATTTTTCTCAAGTTCACGGTCCAGACTTTTGCGAAGCAGGGGCTCAATCATTGCCGCCAGTGTTTCGTCGGCCGTCAGGCGCAGGTAATGACCGTTAAGGTTGCTAAGTTTGGCGAGGTCGAAGCGAGAAGGCGAGCGTCCGACAGCTTTCAAGTCAAACCAAGTTACGGCCTGGGTGCGGGAAATAATTTCCTCATCGCCATGGGACCAGCCCAGGCGCAGCAGATAGTTGCTCAGGGCTTCCGGCAGGAATCCCATTTCGCGATAGGCCTCCGCACCCAAGGCACCATGCCGTTTGGATAATTTGGCGCCATCCGGTCCGTGAATCAGTGGGATATGAGCAAAAGCCGGTATCGGCCAGCCACAGGCCCGATAAAGCTGAATTTGCCGGAACGCGTTGGTAAGATGGTCGTCCCCGCGAATTACATGGGTAACGCCCATGTCGTGATCATCGACGACGACCGACAACATATAAGTTGGGGTGCCATCCGCCCGCAACAGCACCATATCGTCCATCTGGTCCTGTCCGACCCGGACGTCACCCTGAACAAGATCCGCGAGGACCGTTTCGCCCTGGCGCTCGACCTTAAGACGCACCACCGGGGCAACGCCTGCCGGTGCCGAGGCCGGGTCGCGGTCACGCCAGCGTCCGTCATAAAGAGTCGACAGCCCTTTGCTTTTCTGTTCCGCCCGCATGGCTTCCAGTTCTGCCGGCGAGCAATAGCAATAATAAGCCTTACCGGCGGCCAGCAGCTGCTTGGCAACTTCGGCATGACGTTCCGCCCGCGCAAATTGCATGACAGGTTCATCATCCCAGTCGATACCCAACCACTGCAATCCATCAAAAATGGCGTCGACCGCCGCCTGGGTTGAGCGGGCGCGGTCGGTGTCTTCGATGCGCAGACGGAATATGCCCCCATGATGACGGGCGAAAAGCCAATTGAATAATGCGGTGCGGGCTCCGCCGATATGCAGGAATCCAGTGGGCGAGGGGGCGAAGCGCGTCACAACGGGCATGGTGGGCTAAAAAAACCTCGTTCATCGGGATGCGGCCGGCGAGGCTGTGTACCATATTCCCGAGGTTCATGCAGCAGAGGCTTTTCAAAATTGCAGCAAGCATTGCTTAAATCATTCGACGCCATCCTGGCGGCGGAACAGGACCGCTTGATCTTATGGGTGCCGGTTTTGTTTGGGAGTGGAATTGCGGCCTATTTCGGATTGCCCTGCGAGCCGCCGGTCTGGTTGGGGGCATTCATGGCGATCGGTTTGGGCCTGGCCGCGATGGGTTGGCGCTCTCGCCCCCTTTTGCTGAGCCTGGCTATCGGTGGCTTGGTGGTGTGTCTGGGGTTTTCCTGTGCCTCGTTGCGGACCTGGCAACAAAGCGCACCGGTTTTAAGCGAAAGCACGGGAGTCGTGTTGATAGAAGGACGGATTCATGATGTCGAGCCACAGGAGGACGGCCAGCGGGTGGTCATCGAAGATTTGGCCAAACTGAACCTTCCAGGGGCGTCCTTGACACCCCGGCGTATCCGCCTTCATCTGGCCGCCGATCTTGATGTCCATGTGGGACAACATATCCGGGTTCCGGTGGTTCTCATGCCGCCACCGGCGCCCGCCGAACCCGGAGGGTATGATTTCTCGCGCCAGGCTTGGTTCCTGGGGCTCGGTGCGGTTGGTTATGCCGTTGCACCGGTTCATCTGAGCGAGGCGGAGGGTGAACCCGGCCTGATCGAAGGCATGCGCCTCTATTTGGCCGACCAACGGCGCGCTCTGACCAGACGGATCGTGACAGCCATTGACCAAGCCGAGATCGGCCCGGCGGTTGGGTGGGTTGCGGCAGCCTTGATTACCGGCGAGCGCGGTCCGGTCGCACCAGCCCTGTTGCAGGCTTACCGCGATGCCGGTCTGGCTCATATTCTGGTGATCGCCGGAATGCATCTGAGCATGGTAACCGGTCTGGCTTTTGTGGGATTGCGCGGCCTATTTGCGGCGATTCCAGCCCTGGCTTTGCGCTATTCCATAAAAAAATGGACAGCCCTGGGAGCGCTGTTCATTGCCTTGGGGTATCTGGTTATTTCGGGCGGCCCGGTGCCGACACAACGGGCCTTCATGATGAATGCCTTGGTCCTTATCGCGGTGCTTTGCGACCGTCAGGCCATGTCGCTGCGCAGTATCACCTGGGCAGCCCTTTTGATTTTGTTTTTAGAGCCCGAGGCTTTGTTGGGCGCTAGTTTTCAGCTCTCTTTTGCGGCGGTTTACGGGCTGATTTCCGGATATGAATGCTTGTCCCCGAAGCTGGCTCGCTGGCATCAGGGCCGGCCCTCGCTCTGGCGATCAATCCTGCGCTATGCGTTGGGTATCCTGGCAACAACGCAGATTGCCGGAACCGCCACGGCCTTTTACACCATTTTTCATTTTCATCGCTTTGCCTCTTATTCTTTGCTGGGAAATCTGTTGGCTGTCCCGGTGGTCGGATTCTGGGTGATGCCTTCGGCCTTGGCGGCTTTTTGCCTTTTACCCTTTGGCTTGGACGGTTGGGGCTGGCAGGCGA
>DUZC01000126.1 GCA_013349735.1 Rhodospirillaceae bacterium | reverse complement strand
GCCATCGGCACTTTCACGAACTTAAAAATCGAAAACCACACTAGAAACAATTAGTTGCTAGTGTCCTGATCGATTCCGAAGTTCGATAATAGCCTGGATTGGGTCGCACGAACTTCGGAACCGGGACAGTAGAGTGCTTCAATTTCAAACTGAAGTACTCTAGGTCTCATGTGTGAACGAAAAATCTCCGATTTTTCAATGCTCAAGCGCCGGCGACGGTCAAGCCGTCGATGCGGAGTGTCGGCGCGTCGACGCCATAGCGAAAGACCAGATCATTTGCCGGTGTTAACTGCCGAAACATCTCCTTGAGATTACCGGCGACCGTTACTTCGCTGACCGGATAAACCATTTCTCCACCATCAATCCAAAAACCGGCGGCACCGCGCGAATAATCGCCCGTGATCCCATTGACTCCCATACCAAAGAGCTCGGTTACGTAAAAACCCTGGGAAATATCGGAAATCATCTCAGCCGGCGTGATCTGCCCTGGCTCCAGCCATAAATTGCTGGCCGATGGCGAGGGCGGTCCGCCGGTGCCGCGGCTGGCATGCCCCGTGCTGGTCATCCCCAGCTGGCGTGCCGAGCGAAGGTCCAGCAACCAGCTGGTCAGAATGCCGTCTTCGACGATGGCCCGGCGTCCATTGGCTACGCCTTCCCCATCACAGGGCTTCGAGCGCAAGCCGCGCAGACGATGGGGGTCATCTATTACGCTTAGGCCGGCGGGCAATATCGCTTTGCCAAGATGGTCCTTGAGGAAGCTCGTCCCCCGCGCGATGCTATTGCCATTGATGGCCCCGGCCAGATGTCCGAGCAGGCCAGCCGCCACGCGGGGATCGAGAATCACCGGGACCCGGGTGGTCCTGACTTTACGGGCCCCCAGCCGCTTAACCGCCCGTTCGCCGGCCAACCGGCCGATCTCTTCGGGTTGGCGTAAATCAGAGAAATAGACGGTCTGATCATAGTCATAATCCCGTTCCATACCCTGACCGGATTGCCCGGCAAGCACAGAAACGGCGATTTGGCTGCGGCTGACATGATAGCTGTGGGCAAAACCGTTGCTGGCCGCCACCGCCACCGTTGAACGGCTCCAGCCGGCTTCGGCTCCTTCGGAATTGCTGACGCCCGCGACCGCTCGGGCACTGTTTTCGGCCCGTTTTGCCCAATCCACCAGGACCAGGGGGTCAGGCTCGGCAGCGTCGCAAATATCAAGCTCGGGCAGGCGTTGGGCCAGCTGATCCGGTTCGGCCAGCCCACAAAAAGGATCTTCCGGCACCAGCCGGGCCATAGCCACGGCGCGCTCAACCAGGGCGGCCAAAGCCTGAGGGCTGCGGTCCGAGGACGACACCATGGCCTGGCGCTTACCGACAAAGACCCGCAAACCGACATCGCCCGACTCGGAGCGTTCAACCTTTTCCGGTTTGCCCAGTCGATAGGCCACCGAAAGCGAGGCGGAATCAACCAGCAAAGCATCCGCCGCGTCGGCGCCGGCGGCCTGGGCCTTACGGATCAAATCGGCAAGCAAGGACATAACCATGGCCACAGCCCCTTATTCGCGCCAAATCGGCCGCCCACTGCCGGGCAGACCATAATCGGTCCATTTGCGTGTCACCATTGCCACGACATCGTCATCCATGCGAATTTTCCGCCCCCATTCGCGATGGGTCTCGGGCGGCAGTTTATTGGTCGCATCCATGCCAAGCTTGCCGCCCAGACCAGACTCCGGCGAGGCAAAGTCGAGATAGTCGATCGGGGTTTTCTCCACCACCATTATGTCGCGGGCCGGATCCATCCGGGTCGAGATGGCCCACATCACATCTTTCCAGTCTCGGGCATTGATGTCGTCATCCACCACAATGACGAATTTAGTGTAGATGAACTGCCGCAGAAACGACCAGACCCCCATCATGACCCGGCGCGCCTGGCCGGGATAAGTCTTTCTCATCGACACCACGGCAATCCGATAGGAACAGCCTTCCGGGGGCAGCCAAAAATCGACGATTTCGGGAAACTGCTGAATCAGCAGTGGAATAAACACTTCATTCAAGGCTTCGCCCAGCACCGAGGGTTCATCAGGGGGGCGTCCGGTGAAAGTGGACAGATAAATCGGGTTACGGCGCATGGTGATGGCCGAGAGGGTAAAAACCGGGAAAGACTCAACCGCATTGTAATAGCCGGTATGATCGCCATAAGGCCCTTCATCGCCGTAATCGGTCAGCGAAACATGGCCTTCCAGTACAATCTCGGCCTGAGCCGGCACCTGCAGCGGCACCGTGCGGCACTCCACCAGCTCCACTTTGCGGCCTCGCAGCAGTCCGGCGAACTGATATTCCGACAAGGTGTCGGGAACCGGCGTGACGGCGGCTAGAATGGTTCCCGGATCCGCACCGATGACCACGGCGGCCGGCAGTGGCTCACTTTTGAGCTGGGCCCAACGGTGATGATGCTGGGCGCCGCCGCGATGGCGCAGCCAGCGCATCAGCGTGGTATTGCGCCCGGTCACCTGCATACGATAAATGCCAAGATTGAACCCGTCCCGGCGATCGGCCTCATGGCCCGAGGCGCGGGGGCCTTGGGTGACCACCAGCGGCCAGGTGATCAGCGGGGCCGGTTCGCCCGGCCAGCAGCTCTGAATGGGCAGCCGGGCCAAATCGATCTGCTCGCCGGTCAGCACGACCTCCTGGCAAGGCGCTGAACTCACGGTTTTCGGCCGCATGGCCATCACCGTTTTCAATAAAGGCAGCATTTCCAGCGCTTCGCGCCATCCGCCGGGGGGCTCGGGCTGTTTGAGGAAGGCCAGGACTTCGCCGACTTCGCGCAACTGATGCGGTTCCCGATTCATGCCCCAGGCCACCCGCTCGACGGTGCCGAACAGATTGACCAACACCGGCATGTCATAGCGTCCGCCGGCGGCGTTGATGACGTTTTCAAAAAGCACCGCCGGCCCGCCTTCAGCCAGCAGGCGGGTTTGGATCTCGGTCATTTCCAGAACCGGCGAGACCGGCTGGCTGACTCGAACCAGACGCTTTTCCGCCTCGAGGCGGGCGATGAAATCACGAAGCGATGAATAGGACATGGCAACACGCTTAAGAATCGTTGACGCCATTGGACGGTTATTGTGACGTCGCGTCAAGTTTTGCCGTTCTGCGGTCTTGGATTCTTTCGGCCAAGCGATTAGCCTCTTAAAAGCTGGATGATAAAGGGGCAAAGCTATGGGGACCGCAACCGCAAAACCAGTCGCCGATGAACGCGAGACACGCCTGAGAAGGTTGATCGAACTCGGTATCGCGCTTTCATCGCAGCGGAACCATCACCGTCTGATGGAAATGATTCTGCTGGGTGCCAAGGAATTGACCAAAGCGGATGGCGGAACGCTTTATCTGCATGACCAGGAAGCCCGCCAATTGCGCTTCGAGATCATGCATAATGACAGCTTGGGCATCGCCATGGGCGGCACCACCGGCAAGCCGATCCCTTTCCCGCCGGTTCAACTCTTTGACGAGGCCGGGCAACCCAACCACAAAAATGTTTCGAGTTATGCGGCCCTGACCGGCACCAGGGTGGCTATCGCCGATGCTTATGACGCCGGAAGCTTTGATTTTTCGGGGACCAAGAGTTTCGACAGCAAAACCGGCTATCGTTCGCAGTCATTTCTGACGGTGCCTTTGAAAAACCATGACGGTGATGTGGTTGGGGTTCTGCAACTGATCAATGCCCATGACGGTGATGGCGCCGTCATCGCCTTCCCCGAGGAAACCACGTCGCTGGTCGAAGCGCTGGCCAGTCAGGCCGCGGTCGCTTTGGATAATCAAATGCTTCTGGACGCCCAGAAGAACCTGTTCAAGGCCTTCATTCAGGTGATTGCCAACGCGATTGACGCCAAATCACCTTATACCGGCGGTCATTGCCGACGGGTTCCGGAATTGACCAATATGCTGGCCCGGGCTGCCGTCAGCGCCGAAGCGGGGCCCTTTGCCGATTTCAACCTGACCGATGACGAATGGTACGAGTTGGAAGTGGCCGGCGGCATGCATGATTGCGGCAAGGTTACCACCCCGGAATATGTGGTGGACAAGGCCACCAAGCTGGAAACCATTTATAATCGTATTCATGAAATCCGTACCCGTTTTGAAGTGGTCAAACGCGATGTCGAAATCGACTATCTCAAAGCGGTTGTGGCCGGCGGCGACGAACCGACCCTGCGCGCGGCCCGTGATGCCCGGCTGGCCGAGTTGGATGCTGACTATGTTTTTGTCGCCGAATGCAATGTCGGCGGTGAGTTCATGGCACCGGAAAAAGTCGAGCGGCTGAAGAAAATCGCCTCGGTCACCTGGCTTCGGACGCTCGATGACCGGATCGGACTGTCTTGGGAAGAAGGGAACCGCAAACCGAAGGAAGCGGCCCCCTTACCCGTCTTGGAACAATTGCTGGCCGATAAACCGGAACATGTGGTGCCCCATGATCATCCGCCACTGACGCCGGACAATCCCTGGGGCTTTACCATCAAACCGCCGGCGCAAAAGTTCAATCTGGGCGAGGTCTATAACCTGGGTATCGGACGCGGGACCCTGACAGCCGAAGATCGCTTCCATATCAGC
>DUZC01000153.1 GCA_013349735.1 Rhodospirillaceae bacterium | reverse complement strand
ATCGAACTTCGGAATCGATCAGGACACTAGCAACTAATTGTTTCTAGTGTGGTTTTCGATTTTTAAGTTCGTGAAAGTGCCGATGGCAAAATCGCACGAACTTAAAAATCACCACACTAGCAGGGGGAACAGGGATGAGGCCGCTGACGCAATTGCCAGCTTGGGACGCGTTGAAACGTCATCACGGGGCAGTTTGTAACCTGCATATGCGCGACTTGTTCGCGACGGATCGCCAACGCTTTCAGAAATTCTCGCTGAAACTGGATGATCTGCTGCTGGATTATTCCAAGAACCGCGTAACCGAAGAAACCATGGGTCTTCTGCTCGATCTCGCCCGCCAATCAGGGGTTGAAGAACGGCGCGATCAGATGTTTTCCGGCGCCCCCATCAACAGCACCGAAGCCCGTCCGGTGTTGCATGTTGCTTTGCGCAATCGCTCGCAACGCGCCTTTCTGGTGCAAGGCCAGGATGTCATGCCCGAGGTAAGGCGCGTTTTGGCGCAGATGCGCAGCTTCGTCGAAGATCTGCGGGCGGGTAAGTGGCTGGGCGCGACAGGGATGCCTATTCGCCATATTGTCAATATCGGGATTGGCGGCTCGGATTTAGGGCCGCTGATGGTGACCGAAGCTCTAAAGCCCTATGGCCGGGACGATCTGACCAGCTCGTTCGTTTCCAATGTCGATGGCAGCCATATCCACCAGATCCTGAAAAAATGCAGCCCGGAAACCACTCTTTTTATCGTCGCATCAAAAACCTTTACGACCCTGGAAACCCTGGCCAATGCCGGAACTGCCCGGTCCTGGCTGGTCCAGGCGCTGGGTGAGCCAGCCGTGGCGCGTCATTTTGTGGCCTTGTCGACCAATGCGCAGTCGGTGACCGCTTTTGGCATTGATCCCGCCAATATGTTTGCTTTTTGGGATTGGGTGGGGGGACGCTATTCGCTGTGGTCGGCCATTGGCCTTAGCATCGCGCTGGCCATCGGATTCTCCGAGTTCGAGGCGTTGCTGGCCGGCGCTTTTGAAATGGATGAGCATTTCCGCACGGCACCCCTGGCCACCAATATGCCGGTGATCATGGCCCTGCTTGGCGTCTGGTACAGCAATTTCTTCGATGCCGCGGTTCACGCGGTGTTGCCCTATGACCAATATCTGCATCGCTTTCCTGCCTATCTTCAACAGGCTGATATGGAAAGCAACGGCAAGAGCGTGACCCTTGAGGGTCGCCCTGTTGATTACGCTACCGGTCCGGTGCTGTTTGGCGAACCGGGAACCAATGGCCAGCACGCCTTTTACCAGCTGATCCACCAAGGGACCCGGTTGGTCCCCTGTGATTTTATCGCCGCAGCCAACAGCGCCAATCCGGTCGGCTGCCATCATGAATTGCTGCTGGCCAATTTTTTTGCCCAGCCCGAAGCCTTGATGATGGGGAAGGCGGCGGATCAGCCCTACAAGGCCTTTTTGGGCAATCGACCAAGCAACAGCTTGCTTTATGCGCGCTTAGACCCGCGGACCCTCGGCCGGCTGATAGCCCTTTACGAACATAAGATCTTTGTTCAGGGGGTAATCTGGCAGATAAATAGTTTCGACCAATGGGGTGTCGAACTGGGCAAGCAATTGGCCAAAACCATTCTGCCTGAACTGATTGACGACCGGGCCCTGGATCACCATGACGGCTCAACCGCCGGCCTGATCGCCTATTTCCGCCATTTGCGCCGCTGATGCCGATCAAAGCGCATTGGTTCAGCAAGGATCTGCTGGCCCTGCTGTTGATGGGGGCCATCCTGGTCGCCTGCCAGACCGCGTTTTTGTTAATTGATGTCAGCGAAGACCGCGAAGAAGCGCTGGAAGTCATGCAGACCTCGGAAGCCGAGCGGGCCCGGGTGCTTGCCGGGCAGGTGGATTCTCTGATCGTCATGGCGGATCGGATGGCGTCTGATGCCATCGACGATGCTCTGTTCCGGCCACGAAAAACCCTGCCCGAAACAACACTTTATGGCGATCATCTGATTGACGGACATGTCATCAAACAAATTCTGCGCTTTGACGCCACCGGTCGCCGCTGGGCAACGGATGGCCGTGGCAAGGATGATTGCTCGTCCTGTCTGGCCTTTCGCAACTTACGCGACAGCGGGCGGGAAACCCTGGTGGGCGCGTTCTTTGACGATATCCCGGGAGCCAAAGGCGCATTCGGCTTTGCCAGACGGATTGTGACCGCTGCGGGCAGCTTTGGGGGCATGGTGGTGGTCGTGGTTGATCTGGCCGCGATTCTCAGTGACTACGGATGGGATAGGGTGTCCGTCGTCCTGTTTACACCCGATTTGCGTATTGTCGCCCGTTTCACCCATCCCGGTGCGGCGCCTCCTTTTCCTGAACTTTTGGCGATTGGGACATCCCCCGGCGAGGCGCGGGCCGTTACTCTGGAAGGATTGGTCGCCGCGGTACAGCGGCTGCAATATTATCCTTTATATGTTGGAATCGCTGAAAGCACGGCCTCCATCGATCGGGTGGCGGCGCAGGACATGCGGGTCAATGCCCTGTTCAGTGGGGGCGTAGCGGCGGCGGTCATATTATTCTGTCTGGCTGTCGGTTGGCATATTGCCCGCCGGCGACAAGCCGAGCAGTTATTGGCCCAGGCACGGGACTCGCTGGAACTGCGTGTCGAGGAGCGAACGGCGGAACTGCGTCGGACCGAGACACAGTTCCAGCGCTTTATGGAAAATGCGCCGACCGGCGCCCATATTACTGATAAAACCGGCCATTTTCTGTATGCCAATCAACGCTTTGCCCGATGGCTGGGCTTGACCCCGCAGGAGGTGGTCGGCAAAACCGCCCGGGAGGTGCTGCCCAAAGAACTTATTTGGCTGTGGGAAGAGCATGACCATGAGGTTTTGGCATCGGGAAGGACCGATTCGCGCGAAGTGATCTTTCACCATGACGAGACCGAGCGAGTCTGGCTGTCGGACAAATTCCCCTTGCAGCTTGACGAGGAGCCGCGGCTGGTTGGCGGTCTGGTGACGGATCTGACGCAAAGGCGGGCGGCCGAGCGCGAATTACATCATGTTCACCGCATGAAAGCCTTGGGTCAATTAGCCGGTGGCGTCGCCCATGACCTCAATAATCTTCTGACCATCATGCGGGGTAATCTGGAAATCGTCGAGGATCTGGCGCCGGAGGGATCGGCCGTTCGCAATCATGCCCGTGAAGCCCAGTGGGCGGCACGACGTGGCGCCCATCTCACCGACCGGCTGCTGTCCATGTCACGTAAACACACACCGGTTACCGCGGTCATGGACGTCAATGAGGTGGTTGGCTCAATGTCCGAATTGTTAAGCCGGACGTTGGGCAAGGAAATTGAAATTTCCCTTACCTTTTCCGCGCAACCGGCCCTGGCCCGGATCGACGTTAACCGCATGGAGAATGCCGTTCTCAATCTTTGTCTTAATGCCCGTGACGCCATGCCCCGGGGGGGACAGCTGGAATTGGCGGTAAGCGTTGCTTTGGACTCGTCCCCTTCGGCTATGGCAGACGAGCGGGTAATTTTGACTGTTCGCGATGACGGTGGCGGCATGCCGCCCGAGATCGTCGAACGGGCCTGCAATCCTTTCTTCACCACCAAGGCCGTCGGCAAAGGGACCGGGCTCGGACTGAGCATGGTAAAAGGTTTTGTCGCAGAGTGTGGCGGAGAAATGGCGATAACCAGTGCTCTGGGCGCCGGGACCGTGGTGACGCTTTCCTTTCCCTTGGCCAGCCCTGCCGCTGAGGTTGTTGACCCCGCGGCCTATAAGCCGATTGACCAAACCCTGCCCAGGACGATCTTGTTGGTGGAAGACGAGCCTGAAGTGGCTCATTTAGCGGCCGAAGCGCTGGCGGCGTTGGGCTGCCGGGTCAGTTACGCGGCGGATGCCCAGGGCGCCTTGGAAATTCTGGCTCGGAACAGCCAATTTGATCTTTTATTTACCGATGTCATGATGCCCGGCGGCATGAATGGCATTGAATTGGCCCGTCACGTCCAACGCCAATGGCCGCAGATCGCCATCCTGCTGACCTCGGGCTTTCACGGTGGCTTTAGCGACGATGACGAGGGCCCTCTGGCCTTTCCGCTGTTACGCAAACCCTACGACCGCAAGGCGCTGGTTCATGCCATTCAGGCGGTTGTCACCGCGGGTCCGAAGAGGTAACCGCCGCCACGAACCGTCTTGATAATTTCCGGCGCCCTGGGATTCACTTCGATTTTTTGTCGCAATCTGGCAACTTGCACATCAATGGCGCGTCCCATCGGATCATGCCCGAACACGCGGGTCAGTTCGATCAATTGTTCGCGGGTCAAAACCTGACCGGCATGGTCGATAAAGGCGCGCAGCAGCACATATTCCCCGGCGGAAAGTGGGATATCCTGCCCGTCCAGGGTACTAAGACGGCGGCGGTTGAGATCGACGATCCAGCGACCGAAACGCATCTGTGTGTTAGAGGGCGCGGGCAGGACCGGCGCCCGGGGCGAGCGGCGCAAAACGCTGCGAACCCGGGCGACAATCTCGCGCAGACTAAAAGGCTTGGCGATATAGTCATCGGCGCCCAGTTCCAGCCCGGCGACGCGATCACTTTCCTCGCCTTTAGCCGTCAGCATGATAATGCCGATCTCTGGTCGATTCTG
>DUZC01000195.1 GCA_013349735.1 Rhodospirillaceae bacterium | reverse complement strand
ATGGGGTTCCCGGGCCATCAGGCGGATTTTGGCCAAACCCTTGGGGTCTGGGGGATCGGGGAAGGTCCCTATCTGGTACTGCCTTTGTTTGGCCCGTCTAATCCGCGCGATGCCCTGGGTCTGGCCGCCGAAAGCCTGGCCAATGGGCCGGACAGTTACCTGCAAAGCAATCACATGCATTGGCTGGCCTGGGTCCATACCGGCCTGTCCGGCCTGGCGCTGCGGGAAAGCTATCTGGATTCGCTGGACGATGTGAAACGGACATCCCTTGATTATTACTCGGCCATGCGCAGCCTTTACCGGCAACGCCGCGAATCGCAAATCGACCAGGCCAGGACCCCCCAGCCTCGTCAAACGAAGGGGGACAAGCCGGGTTTGGACAGGGCGAAGCCAGAATAGCATGAGAAAAAAACTTGGTTTCTCGCTATCGCTTTTTTTGGCTTCCGTCCTGATCTGTCTGACTTTTACGGGCAGTGTCCTCGCAGAAACAGAGCCGGATCCTGAAAAATTCATTCAGAGCCTGGCGCAACAGGCTATTTCCGCCGTCGCCGATCACCAGATCTCGGAAACCGAACGCGCTCAGCGCTTTCACGATTTATTTGTCAGCAATTTCGATGTACCGGAAATCGGTCGCTATGTCCTGGCCCGCTATTGGAGTGGGCCAGCTGGTGCGACCGTCGAGCAGCAACAGACCTTTCTAAAATTATTTGAATCCATCGAAGTGCTCAAATGGGCCAGGCGATTCAAACGCTACCAAGGGGAAATGCTGGAATCCTTGGGCAGCAATAAGGACCGGGAGCGGGAATGGCTGGTGCAATCACAGATCGTTCGCAATCCGGCGCCACCGATTCCGGTCGAGTGGCGGGTTCACCAGTCCGCAGATGGCAGTTTTCGTATCATCGATATCAAAAGCGAAGGGGCCAGCATGCGGCTGACCTTACGGCAGGACTATAACGCGGTTTTGCAAGCGGAAGGTGGGCGGATAGAAAGCCTGCTGGATAAACTAAGAGGGACGCTCGAACATCTTAAGGCTGAGGGCGAATAGTTCGGACCATTAGCCGCGCTTAGGCTGATCGCGACAGACGGGGGCAAAAAAATGAGTGGCGGAAAATTGTCCTATGTTTGGCGCTTATTCACCCGTGGCGTCGGCCTAAAAACAATTTTGGCCTGTATTCCGCCCAGCGCCGTCGCCTGGGTTTTCTTTGTTCTTTATTTGCGTTCTGTTCTGCAGACCCATGCGGATGATTTTATTCTTACTCTCAGTCTCGGCCTGCTGGGGATTGCCGCCGGCAGCGTGATCGTGGTCTGGCTGGTCTTTTCCATTGCGCCGCCGCTGCGTCAAATTACCGAAGCCACCCATCGGCTCGAAGCGGGAAATACTGACTTTGAAGTTCCTTATCGTGGCCGGCGCGATGAAATTGGGGAATTGGCGGACGCCCTGCAGGTTTTCAAACAAACCGCTATTGACAAGCAACGTCTCGAGGCGGAACGGGTGGCGGAAAAGGAACGCAGCGAAGCCGAAAGGAAGCAGGCCCTTAATCGTATGGCCAGCGCTTTTGAAACGGAGGTCGGCTCGGTGGTTGACACCGTTTCCAGGGCCGCAAATGATTTACAGGGGGCGTCGCGACGTCTGACCGGAACCGCCGAGCAGACCTGTGTCAAGGCGACGAATGTTGCGGAAGCGGCCGAACAGGCATCGGGGAATGTTCAAACCGTGGCCATGGCAACGGACGCCTTGGCCGGCTCCATCAACGATATAGCCCAACAGGTGGAACGGTCCCGGCAGGTGGCGGCAAAAGCCGACCAAGAGGCCAATGGCACTGCGAAGCTTATTGAACGCCTGTCCGAAAATGTCAGCAGCATCAGCGAGATCGTCGCGCTGATCAACGCCATCGCCAGTCAGACCAATCTGCTGGCGCTGAACGCCACCATCGAAGCGGCCCGCGCCGGCGATGCCGGCAAGGGGTTTGCCGTGGTGGCGAATGAGGTCAAGGGCTTAGCCAACCAAACGGCCAAAGCGACCGAGCAGATATCGGCGCAAATCAATGCCGTGCAGTCGGGGACCTCGGATGCCGTTCAGGCCATCGAATCCATCTCTAAGGTCATTCATGAGATGAATTCGATCAGCAGCTCGGTGGCCTTGGCGGTGCAGCAGCAGACCACCGCCACCCATGACATTACCCTTAGCGTCGGCAGTGCGTCCCAGAGCACCCAAGAGGTTGCCAGCAATATCGAACAGGTCGAACTGGCATCAAGAGATACTGGCAGCGCGGCCAGCGAAATCAGCGGGTCCGCCGACCAGCTTTCGCAACAGGCCGATGTTCTCAAGCGGGAAGTCGCCAATTTTCTTAAACAGGTCCGCGCCGACAAAGAAAATATGCAGCTGATGCAATGGGATTCCGCATTAGAAATCGGCCATGCGGAAATCGATCACCATCATCAGGCTCTCTTTCAGCAAATGAACAGTTTCTTTGGCAAAATGGCTTATGGCGAGGGCGAAAGCGCGGCCACGGAGATGATGGCTTTGCTGACCGGGTCGCTTGACAAGCATTTCCGCGATGAAGAAGCGCTGATGCAGCGGATCGGTTTTCCCAACCTGGATCGACATCGGTCGATCCACGCCGCCTTTCTGGCACAAATTCGCCAAATGACCGGGCGGGTTCAAGCCAATGAACCCGGGATGGTCAATATCCTGTTTGATCTCTGCAGCCGTTGGGTTGACCAACATATTCGCAAGGAAGACCGCGAAATTGCCCTGTTCGCCCGGGAGAACAGGGCAAGCTGAACGGGACCTTCTTAGATCAACTGCGAACCAGAGGTTTGTATTTGATGCGATGCGGCTGGCTGGCTTCCGCTCCTAACCGGCGCTTACGATCAACCTCATAGTCGGCGTAATTGCCTTCGAAGGACACCACCTGACTGTCGCCTTCGAACGCGATGATATGGGTGGCGATCCGGTCAAGGAACCAGCGATCATGCGAAATCACCACCGCGCAGCCGGGAAAATCGGCCAGCGACTCTTCTAAGGCCCGCAGCGTATCAACATCGAGATCATTGGTGGGTTCGTCCAGCAGGATCACATTGGCGCCCTGCTTAAGCATTTTGGCGAGATGGACGCGATTGCGTTCGCCGCCGGAAAGCTGGCCAACTTTTTTTTGCTGGTCGGCACCACGAAAATTGAACTGGGCACAGTAAGCGCGGCTGGGCATTTTGCGTTTGCCCAATTCGACTTCATCAAGCCCTCCGGAAATTTCCTCCCAAACCGTCTTATCGGCCGCCAAACTGTCGCGCGACTGGTCGACATAGCCCAGGACGACGCTTTCACCCATTTTGAAGCTTCCTGAGTCCGGCCTGTCCTGACCGGTGATCATCTTAAAAAGGGTGGTTTTTCCGGCGCCGTTGGGACCGATGATGCCGACGATGCCCCCGGGCGGCAGTCGAAATGAAAAATCCTCGAGAAGCAGGCGATCGCCGAAGCCTTTGCGTAAATGCTCGGCCTCAAACACCAGATTGCCCAGACGCGGCCCGGGCGGGATAACAATCTGCGCCGAGCCGGTCTGTTGCTCGGCGGCCTTGGCCACCAAATTATCAAAAGCGGTGATCCGCGCCTTGTTCTTCGCCTGTCTTGCCCGTGGGCTGGCCCGCACCCATTCCAGTTCCTGTTTGATACTGCGCTGGCGGGCCGATTCTTCCTTGGCCTCCTGGTCAAGCCGTTTGTCCTTCTGCTCCAGCCAGGCGGTATAATTTCCTTCATAGGGAATGCCTTGTCCGCGATCCAGTTCCAGGATCCAGCCGGTCACATTGTCAAGAAAATAGCGGTCATGGGTGACGATCACCACGGTACCGCTATAGTCCTCAAGAAACTTTTCCAACCAGGCCACCGACTCGGCATCAAGATGGTTGGTCGGCTCGTCAAGCAGCAACATGTCGGGGTGACTGAGCAGCAAACGACACAGGGCCACCCGCCGCCGTTCGCCGCCCGACAAGGTCTGCACAGCCGCCTCCGGCGCCGGGCAGCGCAGCGCATCCATGGCGATTTCCACATTGCGTTGCAGATCCCAGGCGTTCAGATGATCAATCTGTTCCTGGATCTCGGCCTGCTCGGCAATCACCGCATTCATTTCATCATCGGACAAGGGTTCGGCAAACCGTGCCGAGACCTCTTCAAACCGATCAAGCAGCGCTTTGGTCGCGGCCACCCCCTCCATCACATTGCCGAGGACATCTTTGCTGGGATCCAGCTCCGGCTCCTGGGGAAGGTAACCAACTTTGATGCCCTCGGCCGCCCAGGCTTCGCCCCCGAAGTCCTTTTCAATCCCCGCCATGATTTTTAACAAGGTTGATTTGCCGGCGCCGTTTGCCCCCAGAACGCCAATCTTGGCGCCGGGAAGAAAGGATAACCAGAGTCCCTTCAGGATCTCCCGCCCACCTGGGTATACCTTGGTAAGGTTCTTCATCACATAGATGTATTGGTAAGACGCCATCTAATTGTTTTCCTTGTATTTTTTGATAAATTCTTGCCCGTCTAAGAACTGTATGTTTTATCAATCCGCCCGAAAATAGCTGAAATGCACGAAATGCTCCAGGATCTCAGGCAAAGATCGGACGCGGCAAAGCCCCTAGAGTGCTTCAGTTTTAAACTGAAGCACTCTAGGTCCCCTGTGCGAACGAAAAATCTCCGATTTTTC
>DUZC01000259.1 GCA_013349735.1 Rhodospirillaceae bacterium | reverse complement strand
CCATGCGCCAAGCGGTGTCGTCGCCTAATCGCCAAGCCGCCAAACCGTGCGCCGCCTCGTGCATAGTAATAGCAAGAACCAGCGGAATCACCCAAACCGAGAACTGACGGATGGCTTCTGCCATATGGGGCGATACGTTCATGACCGAACCTCGCTCAACCAGCCATCCAACCGGGCCTGCGCGCCTTCTGGCAAAAGGACCTGCCGGCGCATGGCTTCGGCGCGGGCCAAGCGCTGCAATGCCAAATCATCCAAGGGACGCGCGGCGTCGGCCACCGCCCGCATCTCGTCCATTTCTCCATTGCAATGCAAAACCACATCGCAGCCGGCGTCCAGCGATGCCCTGGCACGTTCGGCGAAACTCCCGCGCAGCGCCTTCATGGAAAGGTCATCGGAAAGCAGCAAGGCCTCGCACCCGATTGCCCCCCTGATCACATCGCGGATAACGATCGGCGAAGTGGTGGCCGGATGGTCGGGGTCGAAAGACCGGTAAACCACATGGGCGGTCATGGCCCATGGCGCATCGCGCAGGCTGCGGAAGGGCGCAAAATCGCTGTCAATCAGGGCCGCCTTACTGTCTTCAACCACTGGCAGGTCAAGATGGCTGTCAACCCGGGCCCGCCCATGCCCAGGAATATGCTTGACCACCGGCATCACGCCGCCGTCCAGCAGCCCATCCATCACCGCTCGGCCCAGATCAGCCACCAAAGCCGGATCCGCAGCCAAGGCCCGATCGCCGATAATGTCGTGAGACCCCGTCACCGGCACATCCAGCAAGGGCAGGCAATCGACATCAATCTCGACATCGGCAAGCTCGGCCGCAAGCAGATGGGCATTGAGCCGAGCGGCCTGACGGGCCTTGGGCAAATCGGCGGCAGCCAGGCGGCCGAAGACTGCCCCCGGGGGACGAACCCGCCAATGCGGCGGCTTCAGCCGTTGCACACGCCCGCCCTCCTGATCGATCAGGACCGGCGCCCGCCGCCCAACCGTTTTCCGCAACTGCGCCACGAGAAGGCGCACTTGCTCTGGGGATTGGATGTTGCGGGCAAACAAAATAAAACCCAACGGGGCCTTATCACTGAAAAAGCGCTTTTCGGCATCGCTGAGCGTTGGACCGGCACAACCGAAAATGACGGCCTGAGGCACTTTATTTACGGGCAACGATGCACCCCTGGCTATGTTTGATCAAAGCAGAACAAAGGGTTCGCGCATCGGCCTCTCCGAGCGGACCGGCCCGCAATCGCCAGAATATTCCTTTGGCGCCGAGATCCACGCGAACGATGTCGCTGTTCAAAGCCCCCAACAAATCCTTGTTGGCCGCTTTCAACCGCACCCACTCACTTTTGGCATCCGCCTCATTACCCAAAGCGGCCAATTGTACAAGCCATCCACCGCTGCCTGAGGATGGCGCAGAAGGCTGCGCTGTTACAGCTGGCGCCACAGCAGGGGCCGAAACCACCGGCGCGCCCGCAGGCAGGGCCGGTTTCGCAGCCGCCGTTGCGGCCGGCGTCGTTAACGGTGCCGTCCCCTTGGGCAACCCTGCTGGCGCCGGCGGGGCAACCGGCGGCTGGGACGCAGCGGGCGCGGCCATTGACGGGGCCGCCACAGGCGGCGTTTCAGCGGGTTCAGCGGGCTTGACCGGGGTCACCGTCTCGCGGCCGGGAGGCGCTGTGAAAGCCGATTTAAGGGTTGGCTTGTGCAAGGCTTGCGGCATTTGTGGTTGCTCGGGCGGCGGCAGCAGACGCTCGGGTTGCGGCTCGCCTTCGGCATTGCTCGACATCCGCTCATAGACCAGTTTGTCCTGATTAGGAACTTCCATACCACCACGATCCTGGGGACGGGTCTTAATCGGACGTTCGTCAGCATGGACCACCGGGGTACCGGCGGTATCCTGGCGAACCGGCTCACCCAGGAGGATATGGCGGGCCGCAACGCCCAAGGCCGCCAGAGCCAATAAAGCCAAAGCAAGCGTCAAAGCCAGCCGGGTATGCGCGCTTTTGCGGGCGCCCCGGCTGTCCGAATCGGCATCAAACCGCTCTGGGATGATGTCAAGAATTTCGCGGTCCACATCACCCCGGTCGTCGCGTATGGGCATTTACCTCATCTCCTCAACCGGCTGCACCCCGAAGACGTGCAAACCCGAAGCCACCACCAGAGCCACACCACGCACCAAAGCAAGCCGCGCCATCGACAAGGCAGGATCCTCGGCGACAAGAAAACGCAAGGTCACTTCGTCCTTGCCCTTATTCCACAGACCGTGAAACGCCGCCGCCAAATCGTAAAGATAAAAAGCGATGCGATGCGGTTCATGGGTTTCCGCGGCACTCTCCACCAAACGCGGCCAGCCAGCCATCTGCCGGATCAAAGCAATCTCGGCAGGGTCGGTCAAGCGCTCCAAAGCCATTTCGGCCAAGGCGCCGGGGGCAAGATCCGCTTCGGGGAACAGGCTCGCCGCATGGCGCAGCACCGAAAAGGCCCGAGCATGGGCATATTGAACGTAAAAGACCGGATTGTCGCGGGATTGCTCAAGCACTTTGACCAGATCAAAATCCAGTTGCGCGTCATTCTTGCGCGTCAACATGATGAAGCGGACCACTTCCTTGCCCACCTCGTCGACCACATCGCGCAGCGTAACAAAGGTTCCGGCCCGCTTACTCATTTTGTAAGGCTCGCCATTTTTGAGCAAATTGACCATTTGGCAGAGCTTGACCTCCAGGGTACCCCGGCCTTCCGTCATAGCCTTGACCGCGGCCTGCATACGTTTGACATAGCCGCCATGATCGGCCCCCCAGACATCTATCATCCGCGCATAGCCGCGCTGATATTTATCCAGATGATAGGCAATGTCCGAGGCGAAATAGGTCCAACTGCCATCAGATTTTTTCAGCGGTCGATCAACATCATCGCCAAAGCCGGTGGCACGGAACAGGGTTTGCGGTCTTTCCTCCCAGTCATCAGGCAATTTGCCCTTGGGCGGTTCCAGCACGCCGGTATAAGTCAGCCCCTGACGATCAAGGAAACCGAGCGCCGCAAGCACTTTTCCATCCTCGTGCAATTGCCGCTCGCTGGAAAAAACATCATGACAAACACCAAGACAGGCCAAGTCATCCCGGATCATCGCCATCATCGCCGCGACGGCATGGGCACGGAACAGAGCGAGCCATTCCTTTTCTGGCAAGCTGGCAAAACGGCTGCCATGGATCTCGGCCAATTTCTGGCCCACCGGCAAAAGATAGTCGCCCGGATAAAGCCCTTCGGGAATAGCCTCGACCTTCTCGCCCAGTGCCTCGCGGTACCGCAAATGCACGGAACGAGCCAACACATCAACCTGGGCCCCCGCATCATTGATATAATATTCGCGGCAAACATCGAAGCCCGCCTTGGTCAGCAAAGACGCTAAAGCGTCGCCCACAACCGCACCCCGGGCGTGGCCGATATGCATCGGACCCGTGGGATTGGCCGAGACATATTCGACATTTACGCGCTGGCCTTGGCCGATATCGCTGTCTCCATAGTTGGTCCCACAGCGCAGGAGATCGGCCAGTTGGGCGTACCAGATACCGTCAGCAAGGCGCAAATTGACAAAGCCTGGCCCCGCCACCTCGGCGGCCACAATGCCCGGCGAGCGCTGCAATTGCGCGGCCAACATCATAGCGAGATCCCGGGGCGCCATCGCCGCAGGCCGGGCCAGAACCATCGCGGCATTCGTCGAAATGTCACCATGAGCCGCCTCGCGCGGCGGCTCTGCCGTGACCTTTCCCGTGTCAAGGTTAGCCGGAAGGCGCCCCTCGGCCACCAGCTGGTCGACCGCCTTGATAATATCGTCTCTTATCGTTTTAAAAATGTTCATGGTGTTTCTTGCATATCAAACAAGCGGCGATATTCGTCCAAAGCAAAACGATCGGTCATCCCGGCAATATAATCGGCAACCACCCTGCCGGTTTCCGGCGACCCCTTGCCGTTGCAGAGCGTTTGCCACTCTGGCGGCAGGCATTCCGGTTCGGCCAAAAGCAACCGATAGAGATCTTTGACCACCCGCCGGGCTTTGCTGGCCATTCTGTTCACTTTGTAATGACGGTACATGTGACGAAACAGAAAGGCCTTCAGGGCCGCGTCGTTCTGCCTCATTTCCGCAGAAAATGCAACCAGCGGCCGTCCCAGCCGCCGAACCTCGTCCGCAGTCCCCGGTGCATATTCGGAAATACGGCGCCGGGTCTCAGCAAGCAGATCCCCGACCATCAAGCCAATCAGACGTCGAACTGATTCATGGATATGCAGGCTTTCATCAATTCCAGGGATCTCCGCTTTTACTTCGGCGAATACCGGCCCGACCAAAGGAACGCCCTCAAGGTCGGCGACAGTGAACAGCCCGGCCCGCAAGCCGTCATCGATATCATGATTATTGTAAGCGATATCATCGGCAAGCGACGCCACTTGCGCCTCGGCACTGGCAAAATGATCGAGTTCAAGGTCGTCCTTGGCCACATAGCTGGCAATGGCCACCGGCAAGGGCCTGGCGCCGGGAAAGCCGGTCAGCGGTCCATTATGTTTAACCAATCCTTCCAGTGTTTCCCAGGTCAGGTTCAATCCATCAAATTGATGATAGCGATGCTCTAATTTGGTAACGATCCGAAGGGATTGAGCATTATGGTCGAAGCCGCCAATCGAGGCGGTCATCTCCTGCAAGG
>DUZC01000159.1 GCA_013349735.1 Rhodospirillaceae bacterium | reverse complement strand
CGCCAACCCGCATCTCGTCGGAATTTCCAAAACTCACCGCATGCAGCTTGGCCTGCGTATTAATCCGCAGCAAGGCCAGATCCGCCTTGGCATCACGGCCGACGATTTCGGCTTTGCTGGCCGTGCCATCGGACAAAATCACCGTAATTTCATCGGCATCGGCAATGACATGGTTGTTGGTCACCACCAGACCCGCGACATCGATAACAAAACCCGACCCCAGCGCCGTCGCCCGGCGGGGCGAGGAATCCGGATTGGCATGTTTTTCCATGAAGTCCTTGAAAAATTCCTCGAACGGCGAACCTGGCGGGAATTGCGGCATATCCGGCGCCCGTTCCGGATTTTTGAGAGTCTGGGTGGTCGAAATATTGACCACCGCCGGCAACAAACGTTCAGCCAAATCGGCAAACCCATCCGGCCCCGGATTAGCTCTGGCCCCTGTCGTCAGGCCAAACATCACCAGCACCAGCATGCAACCAAGCCAACGCCGGCTTGCACCGGCAGCGAACGAAAGAGAATTTCTCAAAGTCACCGACTTGCCTCCTTAAGGCAAAAAATAGTCATTAGGATTTAGACCGCATTCAAACAAGATCAAGCAACGCCGCGCGAAATCCTGCAGTTCTCCTTCCCTCCCCGCTCAGCGATGAGCGGGGGCTTTGGCAAAGAACTGAAAGAAATCACTATCCGGTGTCAGCACATAAGTCGTTCCGCCATCTCCCAAGGCCTGCCGGTAGGCATGCAAAGAGCGATAAAAGGCATAAAAACCAGGATCCGCCGTAAAGGCATCGGCATAGACATGATTGGCATCACTGTCGCCTTGCCCACGGAGAATCTGCGCCTGACGCTGTGCCTCGGCCAGAATGATGGTGCGTTCCCGTTCCGCACTGGCACGGATCTGCTGCGCCCGTTCCGCCCCTTGCGCACGGGCTTCCGCCGCTTCGCGCTGACGTTCGGATTCCATCCGGCGAAAAATCGCCTGGCTGGTTTCCGGGGGCAGATCCGCCCGACGGATCCGGACATCGGCCACCACCACCCCCAAAGATTTGGCGGTTTCACTGACCTGAACCTGGATCTCATGCATGATCTGTTCGCGCTCGGCGGACAGCACCGAGGGCAACATCACATTACCCAAAACGCGCCGGGCCGAATTGTTTACGATTTCCCGCAACCGCGACCGGGCCGCCTCTTCGGTGCGAACCGCCTGATAGAACAGCAAGGGATCACTGATACGAAACCGGGTATAGGTGTCGACTTCGATGCGTTTCTGATCGGCCAGGATCATCTGCTCGGCCGGCGGATCAAGATCCAGCAGCCTGGCATCATAGCGCACCACATCCTCGATGAACGGCTTCTTAAGATGCAGCCCCGGCCCTTCGACCGGATGATCCGGATAGGCCACGGCGCCAAAGCGCAGAACCAGAGCCTGTTCGCCTTGGGTGACGACGTAAAGCGAAGATGACGCCAGCACCAGCAGAACCAGCGCTAGCAAGCCCGCTCCGGCGAAGGTCAAGCGGTTCATTTGACGCCTCCCTGCGGAGGAACGGGAGCTGCCTTGGCCTTGCTTAATTCGGGCAGGGCCAGATAGGGCACCAGCCCTTTGGCCTGGGGATCGATGATCACCTTCTGGGCCCCTTTCAACACGTCTTCCATCGTTTCAATGTAAAGCCGGCGCGCCGTGATATCCGGTGCCAGGCGATAGGCCTGATAGACCGAAGTAAAGCGCTTGGCTTCACCTTGCGCCAGATCCGTTACCTGCTCGCGATAGGCCTGCGCTTCCTGAACGATGCGTTCTGATTCGCCGCGCGCCCGGGGAATGATGTCATTGCGATAGGCTTCGGCCTCGTTACGCAGCCGTTCCTGGTCGGCTTTGGCCCGCTGCACGTCATTGAAGGCGTCGATAACCTCGGAAGGCGGATCGGCCTTGAGCAGCTGAACCTGGGTGACCTTGATGCCCGACTGATAGCTGTCCAGCAAATCCTGCATACGAACCCGGGTGCGATCGCCAATAGATTGCCGGTTCTCAAATAAAGGGGCCCTGATCGGCAATTGGCCGATGATCTCGCGCAAGGCCGATTCGGCCACCACTTTGACGGTCCCTTCGGGGTCACGGATGTTGAAAAGATATTTTTCCGGGTCATCCAGCTGATCACCGATTTTCCAGAAAACCGAGAAATTGATGTCGATGATATTTTCATCGCCGGTCAGCATCAGACTTTCATCTATCGTATCACGACTGGCCACGGCGCGCCGGCTCTCGCCCTGCGACCGATATCCCAGTTCGACGCGATTGATTCGGGTGACCGCCGGCGTCAGCACGGATTCGATCGGGCTGGGCAGATGGTAATTAAGACCAGGCTGCGTAAAACCGACAAAACGCCCAAAACGCAGGACCACACCCAACTCTTCCGGGTTGACCTTGTAAAAGCCGGTCAGTCCCCAGAGCGCCAGCCCGACCAGCGCCACCAGAGCCATGCCCCGCCCACCGCCAAAGCCCGAGGGCATGGCCTGGCGAAATTTCTCTTGGCCTTTGCGCAACAGATCCTCGAGATCCGGGGGCGGGCCGCCGCCGCCGGCTGGGCCTCGTCCCCACGGACCTTGACCACCGCCCCACGGGCCACCGCCGCCCTGTTGGTTCCATGGCATGATTACAATCCTCGTCTGGTGAAGAAGCCTAAAGCCAAATAACGATCCCGTCGCGTAACAAACTTTGCAAACAGCACCTTGCGCCTTATATGTCAGACCGCGCGGTTGCGCAATCAATGCCGGTTACGAGCCGCCGGTTGATGCAAAGGAGAGTTGAAGCATGCCCGAGGTCGATGACAAGCTTATCCTCGCCGCCCTGGCCACGGTCAAAGACCCCGAGCGCGGTCAGGACATCGTCAGCCTGGGTATGATCAGCGGTCTGGTCTGCAAGGGCGGCCATGTGGCGTTCGCCATCGAAGTTGACCCCGAACGCGGCCCCCATCTGGAACCCCTGCGCAAGGCCGCCGAGGCGGCGGTGATGGCGATCCCCAAGGTCTTGACCGTATCGGCGGTGTTGACCGCCGAACGCGGCGGTGGCGCCAAGGCACACGGCCATGACCACGGGCATGATCACAATCACGGACATGGACACGGGCACGGGCATGGGCATGGGCATGGGCAAGAGCAACCGCTGCTGCCCGAGGTTGGTGCGGTCATTGCCGTAGCCTCGGGGAAAGGCGGTGTCGGCAAGTCTACGACGGCCGTTAATCTGGCCCTGGCGCTGCAAAGCATGGGGCTATCGGTCGGGATGTTCGACGCCGACGTCTTCGGACCGTCGCAGCCACGCATGCTGGGGGTCTCGGGTTCGCAGCCCAGTTCCTCGGATGGCGAAAGCATGGATCCTATCGACGCCTGGGGCCTTAAAGTCATGTCGATCGGCTTTCTGGTTCCCGAGGACAATCCGGTTGTCTGGCGTGGGCCCATGGTCATGGGCGCCATCGAACAATTATTGCGCGATGTGAGATGGGGACCGCTTGATGTCATGATCATCGACATGCCGCCAGGCACCGGCGACACCCAACTGACGATTACCCAGAAAGTGCCTCTGACCGGCGCCGTCATCGTTTCGACACCCCAAGACATCGCTCTGCTGGATGCCCGCAAGGGCCTTAATATGTTCCGTCAGGTCAATGTGCCGGTGCTGGGCATCATCGAGAATATGAGCACCTATCACTGCCCCAATTGCGGCCATGAGGCCCATATTTTCGGCCATGGCGGCGCCCGGATGGAAGCGGCCAAGCTCTCTGCGGATTTTCTTGGCGAATTGCCGCTGGATATTGAAATCCGGACCACCTCGGACGATGGCAAGCCGGTGGTGGCCAGCGCCCCGGACAGCCCGGCCGCCAAAGCCTATCTGGCCATCGCCGCCAAGGTCTGGGACAAAGTCAAAATCCTGCAGTCCGCCAAGCGAGGCCCCAAGATCGTTATGCAATAAGGCGCTCAAGCACCAGAAAGCTATAGCCGGGATCACCCTCGCGGTCGTCCCGGCTGATCTCTTGCCAGTGCGCCGGATCCGACAAGTGGAACGTAACATCGCCCTCATAGGCGCGATGGACCTGGGTCAGATAGATCCGACCGGCGTCTGGCTGAGCGGCCTCGAACAGACGGGCCCCACCGATGACCATGATCTCGCCGCCCCCGGCATGGTCCCGCGCCTGTGCCAGCGCCTGATCAAAAGTCCGCGCCACCAGCACACCCTCGGCCTTCCAGGCAGGATCGCCGCTTAGGACGATATTGGTCCGACCCGGCAGCGGCTTGCCAATGGACAGGAAGGTTTTGCGCCCCATCAGCACCGGCTTGCCCAGCGTGATCCGCTTGAAATAGCGCAAATCCTCGGGCAGATGCCAGGGCAGCGCATTGTCGCGGCCAATGACGCCGTTGGCGGCCACGGCGACAATCATAGACAAGGTCATGGCGTCAGTCCTTAAACCGCCACCGGGGCGGCGATGGCCGGATCCGGGTGATAATTTTCAAGCGAAAAATCCTCGTAGCGGAAGGCAAACAGATCCGTGACCGCCGGGTTCAACCGCATCTGCGGCAAGGGCTTGGGCTGTCGGCTCAATTGCAGATCCGCCTGTTCCAGATGGTTCGCATACAGATGGGCGTCGCCAAAACTATGGACGAAATCCCCGGGCCTTAATCCACAGACCTGGGCCACCATCAAGGTCA
>DUZC01000304.1 GCA_013349735.1 Rhodospirillaceae bacterium | reverse complement strand
TTTGCCGCATCGCCGATGAGTTCTGAAAATTTGGCGATACCGAATATCAGCCAATGTTCGGAAATCTTATAGGTCGAGGTCAAACCGATTGCTGCGTCCTTTGCCCCGGCGCCGGCGGAATAGCTGGTCAAACCAGATTGGCGCGCCTGAGGAACGGAAATGCCAAAAAACTTCTTCATGTAATCGCTGTCGGCAAAAATCAATTGCGGGCCGAACTTAACCACCCAACTATCGGTTGGGTTGATCGTGTAATTTACGCCGACCGAACCTTCCATGCCCTCACTGACATGAATAACCGCTTGTCGCAGTTGTGTTCTCAATTCGAAGTTTTGCCACGCATAGGAAACAAAACCGCCCAGCCGCAAGGTGGGGGAAATGTTACCAAGGCCGGTGAGACGAGGATCCTCATTTTGATTGCGTCCGCCACTATACCCACCCAACAGGCCGGCGCGAAAACCACTCGATTGAAATATATTTAATTTAGCGCCGTCCGGCCCTAAAGCGCCGACGCCGGCATAAGCAATTGAACCAAAAGGGATCGGCACGAAGTGATCGCGATTTGCGCCTTCAAAGCGGGGTCCATAACCAACGCCGGCGCCGAGGGTGACATTCCAGGGTCCTTTTGAAGCAAAGTCAGTATCGTTGGGCTGCGCAAGTTGCTGATCAAAAACTTCCTCGGCCTTGGTTGTAGACGGACCAAAACTCAACGCAGTCGCTAGAGCCAAGGAGGCCCATAAGGTTGGGTTTGAAAGCATTTGATGTTCGCTTCCCATGAAAACATCCTTCCGCCTTGTATATTATTAAACAATAGAAAAGCGACATGCTGATGTCGATGATTGTTTCCCGATACCCTTCGCCTCTCCGTTTCCGTGAAGACTCCGAATGTTGAAGACTGCGCAGCCCCACACTCTTACCGAAACTTTTAAAGCCGATTACAAGCGGGCATGCATCTGGTCCTGTTTGAGGCTGGGCGCTGCCATATTCGCCTTAACCCCGACCAGCGGGGCAAGCGCGGGAACAGCCAATTTTTCTGATAGGATTCTGCCGGCTCCGATCAGCCAGACCAATCACGCACCAGCTTTGATAGAAGCCCCTGACGGAATACTGACTCTTTGTTGGTATTCGGGAAGCAGCGAAGCCAACGCCGACAGCCGGGTCCTTTGTTCGAACAGCAATGATAAAGGCGAGACTTGGTCTCAACCACGGGTTGTCGTCGACCGGGATGAGCAGGCCCTGGGAGCAGCAGAACCCAACAAAGCCGTGGGCAATGTAACATTATTCTATGATCAGGCCGGACGCCTTTGGATCATTTATGGGGTGATCCAACGATGGAACTGGCCGTTGCTCGGGACGGTTTGTCGGAATTGGCTTTGCGGGCGGGTCGACGCTAAATTTTCGTTAGATCACGGCAAGAATTGGAGCCCGGCTATCCGGATGGAGGACCAAACCGGCGCCCTGGTCCGCAGCAAGCCATTACATCTATCTTCTTTGGGGGATATCATCCCTTTATATCTGGAGGGGGCGGAAAGATCCTTTGTCCGCATTCTCGATCTGGCTGATACCGGTCAGAGCCCCCAGTTTGCCGCTGCCCATAATTTCTTCCTGCCTGGCTCAGGCCTGATCCAACCGAGCTTGGTCCAGGGCCCGGATGGAAAAATCTACGGTTATTTTCGTGATGTCCGTCGGGTCGCCATTTATAGCGCTGAATTCGATACGCGAACCTTGCAATGGAGCGCTCCTGAGCCAACCAATCTTCCTAATCCCGGTTCAGCGGTGGAAGCCTTTACCTCAGATGACGGAAAAATAGTTCTCGTCTACAATCCCAGCTCTACTGATCGCCACGCCTTACGATTGGCAGCCTCCTCCGACGGACTTCACTTTTCCGAAGGCTGCGACCTGGTCGCCGACAGGGCCCAGGGCGACGTCGCTTATCCAACGATCATTCAAACGGCTGACAGCCTTTGGCATCTGACCTATTCAGCCGATGACAAAACGACGATCCACCATGTCGTTTTTGATACTGTTTGGCTGCATAAATGCCTCGAACGCTGAATCTTTTGTTTGCGTCAATGCAACAGCTTTAGTGTCCTGATCGATTCCGAAGTTCGAAAGTGGCCTGGATCAGAGGACACGAACTTCGGAATCGGGACACTAGCGCCCACCCAACAGACCGCGCGCCACCACCTGGGCCTGAATTTCCGCAGCCCCTTCGAAAATATTCAGGATGCGGGCATCACACAGGATACGGCTGATTGGATATTCCTCGGCATAGCCATTGCCGCCATGGATTTGCAGGGCATTGTCGGCATTGGCCCAGGCCACCCGGGCGGCCAGCAGCTTGGCCATTCCCGCTTCAATGTCACAACGGCGATCGCTGTCCTTTTCGCGGGCAGCAAAATAGGTCAGTTGGCGAACCAACATGGTCTCCACCGCCATCCAGGCGATCTTGCCAAAGACCCGAGGGAAGGCATAAAGCGGTTTGCCAAACTGGATGCGTTCCTGCGCATAGCGCATGCCGGTTTCCAGGGCGCATTGGGCCACACCGACCGCGCGGGCGGCGGTCTGCACGCGGGCTGATTCAAAGGTGGCCATCAACTGCTTGAACCCCTGCCCCTCGACCCCACCCAGCAAATTAGCCTCAGGGACCTCGAACCCATCAAAGCCGAGTTCATATTCCTTCATGCCGCGGTAACCCAACACTTTGATCTCACCGCCGCTCATCCCTTTGGCCGGGAAAGGCTGGCTTTCGGTGCCTCTGGGCTTTTCCGCCAGCAGCATGGACAGCCCCCGCCAATCCTTGGAGTCGGGATCGGTGCGCACCAGCAGGGTCATCAGATCAGACCGGGCGGCATGGGTAATCCAGGTCTTATTGCCGGTGACCTTATAACACCCCTCGGCAACCACCGCCCGCGTCCGCAGGCTGCCCAGATCAGAACCGGTATTGGGCTCGGTGAAGACGGCTGTCGGCAAGACCTCGCCCGAGGCCAGCTTAGGCAGGTAATGACGCTTCTGCGCCTCGGTCCCGCCGAGGCGGATCAGTTCCGCGGCGATCTCGGAACGGGTCCCCAAGGATCCCACGCCGATATAGCCCCGGGATAATTCCTCGGTGACGACGCACATGGCCGTTTTGCCCATACCCAGGCCGCCATATTCTTCCGGTATGGTCAGCCCGAAGACCCCCAGCTCGCACATGGCCTCGACCACCGACATCGGTATCAATTCATCGCGCAGATGCCATTCATGCGCAAAGGGCACGACCTGCTCTTCGGCAAAGCGATGGAACTGGTCGCGGACCATCGCCAAAACATCGTCCTCGAAGCCCAGTTCGCCGAAATGATGTCCGTCCTTGATCAGTTCGGCAATCCGCGCTTTGACCGCCTCGGTATTTCCCTGGCGTCGTAAAAGGACGGTGTCCGCGGTGGACAATTCATGGCGGCGATGGCTATCAATGCCAAAATCGGTAAGCCGGACCATCTCGGTCTGGCTCATCGGAATGCCACCGAAAATCTGGTTGAGATATTCCCCGAAACCAGCCTGCAGAATCAACTGCTCCAGTTCGCCCAGCTTTCCGTCCGCCTGCAGCCGCTCAACCCAGCCCAGCAATTGCGCCAGTGCTTCGACATAGGTCGACAGCCAGGCAAAGCCATGGGCGGGAAATTGATGGGTTTCAAGAAGATCGCTGTCGATTTTGCCCTCTGGCGCAATCAAAGCAAGGACACCCTGACGGGCCGCGGTCTGAATTTCACGGGCGGCCGTCACCGCCCGCCGGCAGAGCGGAATCAGATCAGCAAGCAGCGCGGCAGTGGTCATCGGTTACTCCTTTGAATGAGCAGAGAACGCAGGGGGTGATGCCCCCTGCGTTCGCAGGAACAGGGAAAGACGCGGCGCGGATTATCCCTCGATACAATCCTCAAGCGTCCGCCGGCCCGGCTTTTTGGCCTGCACAAGCACCGCCATATTGCCTGGCTTATGCTCGTTCTTGAGCATTTTCATATGGGCGGTCGGAATTTCTTCCCAGGGGAAGACTTCCGACATGCAGGGATCAATGCGCCGCTCGACCACCAACTGATTGGCTTGGGCCGACTGCAGCAGATTGGCGAAATGGCTGCCCTGAATACGCTTTTGGCGCATCCAGACGAAACGGGCGTCAAAGGTGATATTGTAACCGGTGGTTCCGGCACAGAAGACCACCATCCCGCCCCGCTTGACGACATTACAGGACACCGGGAAGGTTGCTTCACCGGGATGTTCAAAGACGAAATCAACGTCATTGCCCTTGCCGGTAATATCCCAAATGGCCTTACCGAACTCACGGGTCTTCTTCATATAGTCGCTGAAAGCCTTGGGATCGCCATCAACATCCGGCAACTGGCCCCAACAGTCGAAATTCTTGCGGTTGATAACACCTTTGGCGCCCAGATTCATGACAAACTCGCGTTTATCTTCTTCCGAAATCACGCCGATAGCATGGGCACCGGAAACCGCGATCAACTGAATGGCCATGGAACCAAGACCACCCGACGCCCCCCAGACCAACACATTCTGTCCAGGCCGCAGGATATGCGGGCGATGGCCGAACAGCATGCGGTAGGCGGTGGCCAGGGTCAGCACGTAACAGCCCGATTCCTCCCAGGTCAGGTGGCGGGGGCGCTCCATCACCTGCTGCGCCTGGACGCGGGTGAACTGGGCGAAGGAAC
>DUZC01000172.1 GCA_013349735.1 Rhodospirillaceae bacterium | reverse complement strand
CAAAGCCGGCACAGCAAAGATTGCCGCCGGGGGCGCGGGTCAGGCCGCTGCCATTGGTAAGGCTGCCGCTGTCAAAGGGACAGGGACGACGGTTGCCGCTACGGCGCAAGGCAAAGCCGCCATCGGGATGGCCGCGGTTGGCGCAACAGGCGCAACCGGGGCCTCGGTTGCGCCGGCCGCCGCGATCAGCCCGATTGCCGCTGCCAGCAGTGGCAGCGCCCTTTTGACCGGTAAAGGGGTAAGCCTCGGTTTGGGCCTTGGCCTGGGCGCTTGGGGACCTGTTTTGCTTGGTGTTGCCGGATTGGCCGGTGCGGTTGCCCTTTACGGCTACGTCCAGAAGCGCCGGGCCGCCGGCTCGGACGACGATGGCGGCCTGTCCGAAGCGCTGGCGTAAGGAGATAAAGACATGACGGAAACAACGATGTGCCGCACGGGAACCTGCCGTTCCTCTCTGATGGCCGCCCTGAGCTATCTTGGGCTTTTGTGCTTTGTTCCGATGATTCTGAACAAGGACGATGAGTTTGTTCATTTCCATGCCAAGCAGGGACTGGTGTTGTGGATGTGGAGCGTTCTGGCCATGTTCGCCCTGCAGCTTCCGGGCGGCCTGGGAAAATGGGCTTTTGGCTTCTCCTCAATGGCGGTTTTGATTTTCTCCGGGGTTGGGCTTGTCGCGGTGATTTTTCGCCGTGCGTGGAAGTTGCCGCTGATCCACCCGATTTCCGAGAAGCTCTAAGCTTTGGGGCTGTCCCTGATCGGGGGGCAGCCCTTCTTTGGCTCTTGCGGCTGACATGCGTTATCCAACGCGGCATCGTCGCATCCATGTCTCCAATTTTTCAGTGGTGAGTGATGGCCTATTCGCAAGAGATCAGTCGCGAACGGCGCGGAGCATTCCTGTTTCTTGTTGATCAATCCCGTTCGATGAACAAGCCCTTTGGCTTTGACGAATCAGGTCGAGAGATTACGCGGGCCGAGGTGGTCGCCAACACCCTCAATGCGACGCTTGAGGAACTGGTTAATCGCTGTATGCGCGACGAAGGCGTTCGCGACTATTTCGACGTCGGGATTATCGGCTATGGGCGCACCAATAGGGCCGATTTTTGTTGGCGTCAGTCGTTGGCTGGCCGGCGTCTGGTGCCGATTTCCGAGGTCGCCGAAAATGCTGAAGTGATTGAAAAGGAAATCACGGTCATCGTTCGCGGACAGCCTATGGTTGAGCGTGTTCTGATGTCCCGGTGGATTGAACCCGCCGCGGTCGAAAGCACGCCGATGAACGGGGCCTTGCGTTTGGCGCAGACGACGCTTGAAGAATGGATATTTAACAATCCGTTTTCCTTTCCTCCGGTGATCATCAATATCACCGATGGGATGGCTAACGACGTGAACTCCGAAGAGGAGCTGCTGGCCTCGGCGCAACGGCTGATCCGGCTGAAAACCGGGGACGGCCACGCCCTCTTGATCAATTGCCATATCGCCGGCGGCGATGCGTCCCCGGTGGTCTTTCCCTGGAACAGTTCCCAATTACCGTCCGACCGTTACGCTCGTCTGCTGTTCGAAATGTCCAGCGAGTTGTCGGATCGGCATCGTGCGATCATCTGCGAAATATTTGACCGTGATTTGGATGCGACGCCAGCCATGCGCGGCATGGCTTACAATGCCGATGCGATTGCTCTGATTAAACTTCTTGATATTGGTACCCGGCAGGCGCTCGTCTTTTCACCCGGCATGGCCGAAGCCGAGGCGGCGGGCCCCCGCTAAAGATGGAGCAACCCGAGCCAGACTCTTCACAGGCAGGGGGGCAGACTCCGGCAGCGATCTGGACCGTCCAAGGCCAAAGCGTCGTTAAACCCGGCAATGATCGGTTTACGATAGCGGGTACTGAAGTTTGGCGCGCCAATGAAGACCGCTTTCATATCAATCAAAAGCCAGACCGACTGTTGGCGGCTGTTGCCGACGGGGCAGGCGCCTCGGGCCTGTTTTGTGGCGCTTGGGCGGAAACCCTGGTTAGCAGGCTTCCGGACGATCCGCTCCAAACTCTGACCGCTCTCGATTCCTGGATGGCTGGGTTCTGTTTGGATTTCGGGCGCAACCAGGCAGCGGCAACGGCGGGTCGCCAGCATAGCAAGCTGGTGCGGGAAGGCTCCTGTTCGACCCTGACGGCTTGCTGGCTAAAAACGACGGACTTCGGTTGTCATTTGCATTGGCTGGGTTATGGCGATAGCCCACTGCTTTTGTTGGACCGGACGGACGGTGCTCCCGACAGGCTCCTTGAATGGCATCCGCGTCCCTTGCGCCTCTTACAGCGGGACCCGCATTTGTTGAATTGGAAGGATGTTCCAACAGACGCCGGATTTCGCTCGGGAACCCTAAATCTGGAGCGGCGCACTTGTATGATTTTGGCCACCGATGCGGTTGGACTTTATCTGCTGTCTTGTTACCACGCCCAGAATGCGCGCCTGACCGGGTCAAGCTCTGCCCACCAATCCTTTCTGCATGAGTTTGAAGAAATGCAGGACAGAAAAGGAGGAAGGCGGGATCTCGTGGGTCAGCCCAGCGGTTTCTTCTCGTCCGAAATCCAAAGCCTGCGTCAGGCTTTGCTGACCGAGACCTCCTTCGCAATTTGGCTGACGGACCGCTATCAAAAGGGTCTGATTGCTAACGATGACGCGACCGTCATTATTATTGATGTCGAGTTTCCTGAGCCGGAAATGCTTCAAACACCCCTATTGACCTCTGAGGCCTCGCCGTGACTTTTCCCATTCTTAACGATTACAAGGCGGCGATGAGTAATGCGAAGACCCGCTTTGCCAGCTTAGACATTACACCGCAGCTGGATCATCGCCAGAACCCGGTTTTTAATGCCGTTAATTTTGCTGGCGTTTTCAAGGTCGCCAAGGCCGATGGGACGCTGATGGCGGTGAAATGCTTTATCCGCGACATCCCGAATCTGGAACAACGCTACCGCGCCATAAATCGCTTTATCAAAAAAGCCGGGTCTCCTTATTTTATCGATTTGGAATTTCATCCGACCGAGGTTTACGTCCTTTCAAAAATTGCCGGAAGTGGCGAGTTCCCGGTCGTGACCATGCCCTGGATTGCGGGTCGCAGTATCAGCACCGTCGTTAAACTGCTTTGCGAGCGGGATAACCGCCCGGCCCTGGCAGGCTTGACACGGGCCTGGGCCAAGCTCTGCCTTGATCTGCTCAATCATGGGGCAGCCCATGGCGACCTAAAACATGATAATGTCATCATTACGCCTGAGGGGCGGTTGCGACTTATCGATTATGATTCCATGTTTTTGCCAGAGTTGAAGGGTTTAGCCAGCCCTCTCTTGGGCGGCATCAATTTTCAAAGTCCAGCACGGGATGAGCGGCATTTCCAGGCCGACATCGATCACTTTTCAATGCTTGTCATGCTTCTGTCTTTGCGGGCCCTGGTCTTTCAGCCCGACCTTTTCGCTCAATATAACAATGGCGAAAACATTATATTGTCCCGGCAAGACTTCGTGGCACCGCAATCCTCGTCGCTGCTGCAGGGCCTGATCAAATCAGAGGATTTCTTTGTTGCCGATTGGGCAAAACGCCTGCTTCAGGTCTGCCAGACAGGGGCCCTCGCTGTGCAGGGAATAAAGTCACTTTTAAATTCAGCCCTTAGGCTTGATGTCGCTGCGGAAAAGCCGGGCGCGAAGCGGTTCTTTTACTTTTTGAGCGCGGGCCTCGTATAACGGACAGGTCCGGTGTCAGTCGCAGTTTTTTCTTGCCACAGGTGCGGAGACTGATAGAAACCACGCCTCCAGCCTTTTGCCAAAGGTGAACGCAGCTGTCCCGTCCCGCCTGGCTCTCCCCCGCCGTTTTGACGATATTCATTGCCGGTGCGACGATGATGAGCGTCAGCATGGGGGCCCGACAGGCTCAGGGGCTTTTGATCGGGCCTCTGTCAACGGTCCGGGAGTGGCCGCTGGCCACATTCTCGATGGCGGTGGCCGTCCACAACCTGATGTGGGGTCTGTTTCAACCTTTTACCGGTGCCGCCGCCGATCGTTGGGGGGCGGCCAAGGTCGCGGCCGTGGGCGCGTTCGCCTTTGGGCTGGGCATGGTCATGGTGGCCACCGGCGGTTCCTGGCAGACCGTGATCGGCTTGGGGGTGCTGTCGGGTTTCGGGCTGGCGGCCACGAGCTTCTCGGTTGTGTTGGGGCCAATCGGGCGGGCGGTGTCGGCGGAACATCGGACGGTCGCTTTAGGAATGGGATCGGCGATGGGATCGCTGGGGATGATGCTTCTGATCCCCGTCACACAGGAAATGATCACCGTTTTTGGCCCGGTCAGGGCGATTTGGGGGTTGTCTTTTCTGTCCTTTGCGTCAATTCCCATGGCGATGCTCTTGCACAAAGGGGAAAAGGCGGTTCTGGCCGCCCCGGCGGAAAGGGGACAGCAATCGATAAAGGAGGCGCTGAAGCAGGCATCCTGCGACAATGGATATCGCTTTCTTGCTGCCGGTTTTTTTGTTTGCGGATTTCAACTCGCCTTTATCGGCGTTCATCTTCCCGGTTACCTCGCCTTATGTGGCATGAATAAAGGGGCTGGGGCCACCGCCTTGCTGGTTATCGGCGGATTCAATGTCATCGGCACCTATGGCATGGGAAAACTTTCGCAACGCTACCCGCCAAAATATGTATTGTCGGCGATCTATCTTGGGCGGGCGATCGCAACCTTCCTGTTCGCCGTCGGACCGAAGAACGAATTTACGCTCCTGCTATTTGCCGCCAC
>DUZC01000280.1 GCA_013349735.1 Rhodospirillaceae bacterium | reverse complement strand
CGCGCCAAGGCCCGAGGACATGGCCATTTCCGCCAGCGCGACCAACAAGCCGCCGTCAGAGATGTCATGGACGGCCGTCAAATGACCCTGGGCAATCATCAGGCGAACAAATTCCCCGTCCCGCTTTTCGCGGTGCAAGGCCACCGGCGGGGGGGCGCCGTCCTCTCGCCCAAGGATTTCTCGAAGATACAGGCTGGCGCCTAGCCACCCCTTTGTTTCTCCGATCAGAATAATACTGTCGCCTTCCGCTTTGAAGGGGAGGGATGCCGTCAAGGTGACATCGTCGATCAGCCCGACGGCGCCAATTGCCGGGGTTGGCAAGATCGCCTGACCATTGGTTTCGTTGTAAAGCGAGACATTGCCGGACACGACGGGAAAATCCAAAGAACGGCAGGCTTCGCCCATGCCCTGAATGGCTTCAACAATCTGCCCCATGATCTCGGGCTTTTCCGGATTGCCAAAATTCAGATTGTCGGTCACCGCCAGAGGCCGGGCCCCGACCGCGCAGAGATTGCGGAAGGCTTCCGCCACCGCTTGTCGGCCGCCTTCATGAGGGTCGGCCAGGCAGTAGCGCGGCGTGCAATCGGTGGTGATGGCCAGGGCTTTGCCGGAGCCGTGGATCCGGACGATTCCGGCATCGCCACCGGGACGCTGGACCGTATCATTCATCACCATGTGATCATATTGTTGCCAGATCCAGCGCTTTGAAGCCAGGTCCGGGCAGGCGATCAGGGTTTTCAAGGCGCTGAAAATATCCCCGGCCGGAAGATCCTGGGCTTCAATAACCGGGCGCTTTTGACCCGGTACCCACGGCCGGTCATATTCGGGGCTGGCTTTGGCCAAGGGATCAATCGGCAAATCGGCGACCACCTGGCCATGGCGCCGCAGCACCATGCGTCCGCTGTCGGTCAGATGACCAATGACGGCGCAATCCAATTCCCATTTATCGAAGATGGCTTGCGCGGTGGCTTCATGGCCGGGTTTTAACACCAGGAGCATGCGTTCCTGGCTTTCCGACAGCATGATTTCGTAAGCGGTCATGCCGCTTTCGCGCATGGGCACCCGGTCGAGGTCCATGTCAATGCCCAGACCGCCCTTAGAGGCCATTTCAAAGGAGGACGAGGTCAGGCCAGCCGCCCCCATATCCTGAATGGCAACGATGCAGTCCGTATTCATCAGCTCAAGGCAGGCTTCAATCAGCAGCTTTTCGGTGAAGGGGTCGCCAACCTGCACGGTTGGCCGCTTTTCTTCGGAATCTTCCGAGAACTCGGCGGACGCCATGGTGGCTCCGTGAATACCGTCCCGTCCTGTCTTCGAGCCGACATAGACAACCGGATTACCGATACCGGCGGCCGCCGAATAGAAGATGCGGTCGGTTTGGGCCAGGCCGACCGTCATGGCGTTAACCAGGATATTGCCGTTATAGGAGCTATGAAAGTTGGTTTCACCGCCGACCGTGGGAACGCCGACGCAATTACCATAGCCGCCAATTCCGGCCACCACCCCGGCCACCAGATGGCGGGTTTTGGGATGGCTGGGATCGCCGAACCGCAGGGCATTCATATTGGCGATGGGCCTGGCGCCCATGGTGAAGACATCGCGCAAGATCCCGCCAACGCCGGTGGCTGCACCCTGGTAGGGTTCAATGAAGCTGGGATGATTGTGGCTTTCCATCTTGAAGATGATGGCCTGGCCATCACCGATATCGATAACGCCGGCATTTTCGCCTGGGCCGCAAATCACCCAGGGGGCGGTGGTCGGCAAGGTCTTCAGCCATTTTTTTGAGCTTTTATACGAACAATGTTCCGACCACATGACCGAAAAAATACCCAATTCGGTACGATTGGGCGCACGCCCCATGATGGCCAGGACTTGATCATATTCTGCAGCGGTCAGGCCATGCGCCTTGATTTCCTCGGGCGTGATGGCGGCTTCGTTACTTGCCTGGGCGTTCATGCCAGTGCCTCCATCAATCCATCAAACATGGCCTTGCCGTCGTCTCCGCCCAGAAGGGGTTCGGCCAGCCGTTCGGGATGCGGCATCAGACCGAGAATGCGGCGTGACGCATTGAAGACGCCGGCGATATTGTTAAGCGAGCCGTTGGGGTTGGCCCTGGCCGACAGTTCCCCGTCCCGAGTGGCATAGCGGAAGGCCACCTGGCCTTCGCCTTCAATGCGTTTCAGGCTTTCCGGATCGGCAAAGAAATTACCTTCGGCATGGGCAATGGGGAAGCGCACGACCGAATCCTTGGCATATTTTCGAGTGAAAATACTGTCGTCGGTTTCAACCCGTAAATAGACATCTTTGCAAATGAATTTGAGGTCGGCATTGCGCATCAGCACCCCCGGCAACAGCCCTGCTTCGGTCAGGATCTGAAAGCCATTACAGATGCCAAGCAAGGGCACGCCTTTGGCGGCTTGGGCCTTAATCGCGCGCATGATCGGGGAATGGGCCGCCATGGCCCCGCACCGCAGATAGTCGCCGTAAGAAAACCCGCCGGGCAGAACCATCAGGTCAACCTTGGGCATTTCATTGTCCTGGTGCCAGACCATCAGCGGCGGGCGGCCCAGACTGGCGGTAAGCGCGACGGCGACGTCGCGGTCACAGTTTGAAGCGGGGAAGACGATGACGGCGGCTTGCAATGGGGTTCACCCTTCGGAAGGAATGAGAGGCTTTGTTGTTTACCCCGGATTTCGCACCCTGTCACCAGACGCAATCACGGGACAGAACGCCATTGCTGTTGTCTCAGGTGACACTGCCGGAAATCCGGGCTAAACTCCGCCCCCGGAGGATCCTTGCTTTGGCCGAAAACACACGATTTCCCGCCAGTCTGGCGGCGCTGGAACGGCTTGATCGTTCAATCGGACGTCTGGAATCATTGTCTGGGCGGCTGGTCGGCGATGTGCCGGTGGCGCGCGAACTTGAGCAAGTGCGCGAGGATTATTTTCGTTTGGAAGCCGCGTCGCGCATGGTCGAGGGCCGGTTAGACGGAGTCATTGGCCGTCTTAAGATCATGCTGGGGGAATAAGCATTATGGCCAGCACGGTTTTGGTGACTATCGTCGGGCGCAGCTATGAAATCAGCTGTGATGATGGCCAGGAAGACTATCTGAAAAGCCTGGCGGCCGAAGTGGATCAACGGGCCGCCGACTTGCTGCGTTCTATCGGCCAGGTCGGTGATGCCCGGCTGCTGGTCATGGTTTCCTTGCTGATGGCCGATGAGTTGACCGAGTTGCGTCGCTTCAAGGCGGGCGGACAGGAAATCAACGCGGCGGCGGATATGGCTTTGGCTGGCGGGATCGATTCTCTGGCCAGACGTATCGATACCATTGCGGAACGCCTTCAGAAGGCCTAGATTCGCGAATGAGGCGGGCGCTGCGTGGCGCGTTAGGCCGATTTATCCCCGGGGCCAATGATGACTCCTCGGGGGCTGTCTCTGTCGGGACCTTGGTCTCGGTATATGGCTCCCACCTGCACTGCAGGCCACGGAGGGATCGTACGTGCCGACGGCCAACGTGGCTCCGCCTCAGTTTCTCAGCGCTGTGGAAGAAATCAGCTCTTGGGCAAGCATGACGGGTGAAGCAGGGCTTCCCCAATCTGATAAACAGGCCATAAGGCGCGAGGCAAGGCGAGAGCGATGCGTCCTGCACGGGCTATGGGGCGCGACCGCCGGACTGCGGCTTGCCGAGGCTTTCCTGTCGGCCTTTCCCGCTGTCCTTGGCCAAAAGGTCGCCGGCTATTGGCCCATCGGCGACGAGATCGACACGCGCCCCCTGTTGCGGCAATTGCAGGCAGCGGGGGCGGCGCTGGCCTTGCCGGTGGTGCGGGGGCCCGATCAAGCGCTGATTTTTCGCCTCTGGCTTCCCGGGATGGCCTTGGAGGCGGGGCCGCACGGCACCTTCCATCCTCCGGCAAGTGCAGATGAGGTTCGGCCCGAACTTGTTCTGCTCCCTTTGCTGGCCTTTGACCGCCAGGGGACCCGCTTGGGCTATGGCGGTGGTTATTATGACCGGACCCTCGATCATTTGCGTGCAAGTGGCTCGCTGCTGGCCGTCGGTATCGCCTTTGCCGGTCAGGAAAGGCCTGTTTTACCAAAAGCGGATCATGATCAGTTGCTGGACTGGATCGTTACCGAGCAGGGAGCTTTAGAGATCGGTCGATGAGAATATTATTTTGTGGCGACATTCTTGGGCGTTCAGGACGCGATGCGGTGGTCGAGCATCTGCCGGGATTGCGCCAAGGGCTTCGGCTGGATTTTATTATCGCCAATGGCGAGAATGCCGCCCATGGGTTTGGAATCACCGCGAAGATTTGCGAAGAGCTTTTTGGCGCGGGGGTCGATGTCATAACGCTTGGTAACCATAGTTGGGATCAGCGCGAGATTATTTCCTTCATCGACAGCGAACCGCGGCTATTGCGGCCACGCAATTATCCGCCGGGAACGCCGGGACGCGGTGCCGGTTTGTTTCCTGCCCCCCGCGGGCGCAAAGTGATGGTGATGCAGGTCATGGGGCGGTTGTTTATGGATCCGCTTGATGATCCTTTTCGGGCCGTCGAAGCGGAGCTTCAGCGGACCCCCCTGGGGGGGGTGGCTCATGCCGTGGTTATTGATCTGCATGGGGAAGCGTCCAGCGAAAAGATGGCGCTTGGCCATTTCGTCGATGGTCGTGCCTCGCTGGTGGTCGGCAGTCACAGTCACGTCCCCACAGCGGATGCCCAGATTTTGCCGGGCGGCACCGCCTACCAGACCGATGCCGGAATGTGCGGGGATTATGATTCTGTAATCGGGATGCGAAAAGAGGCGGCGATAGCCCGGTT
>DUZC01000122.1 GCA_013349735.1 Rhodospirillaceae bacterium | reverse complement strand
GGCCCCACTCAAGTTCGACGAAGGGGGCCATATTGCGTCCGGTGCCATGCTCGGCCTTCAAGGATCCGTCATATTTATTGACGACCATTTCGCACATTTCGTTCATGAAATCGGAATAGCGTTTGATTTCACTTTCTTCGCCGAAATCCTGGGTGAAGACGAAATGCAGATTGCCCTCCAGCGCATGCCCAAAAATTATGGCTTCGTTATAACCATGCCGCTTGAGCATCGCCTGAAGGTCAAGGGTTGCCGATGCCAGCGAAGCGATGGGAAATGCGACATCCTCGATGATCACCGTCGTGCCGGTCCGTCTTACCGCGCCAACCGAGGGCAGGGTTCCCTTGCGGACCTTCCAATACATGTCGCAGGTGGCCGGGTCGGTGGAGAAACAGGGCGGCTCAAGCGTTTCCACATGGGACAGCGCTGCCACGGCGGCCTTGATGCAGTCTTGTAATTCGTCGGCGGTGGAGGCGCGCACCTCAATCAATAAGGCGGCGGCATCCTGCCCCAAGGTCCGGATTGTCGGCGGCAGGCCCGGCTTGTTTTCTACGGATCGCAAAGAGGGTCGGTCAAGAAGTTCAACCGCGGATACCTTTTCCGTCTTAAGCCGGATCACCGCCTGACAGGCTGTTTCAATGCCGTTGAAAAAGACCAGGGCGCTGGCTTTGAAGGGGTCTTCGACGACCGTGCGATAGGTAATTCGGGCGATAAAGCCCAAGGTGCCCTCGGAACCGATCATCAGATGGGACAGAATTTCGATGGGGTCTTCGAAGTCGACCAGGGCATTGAGGCTATAGCCGGTGGTGTTCTTGATGGCAAATTTGTGACGAATGCGGTTGGCAAGCGAGAGGTCGTTGCGGGTTTCTTTGCCCAGACGATCAAGTTCCGCCAGGAGCCTGGCATGGCTTTGTCGGAATGACGCAACACTGAAAGGATCTTCGGTATCAAGTACCGTCCCATCCGCCAGGATTACCCGCATGCCGGCCAAGGTGCGATAGCTGTTCTGGGCGGTGCCGCAACACATGCCGGACGCGTTGTTGGCGGCGATACCGCCAATTTTACAGGCATTGATTGACGCCGGATCCGGACCGATCTTGCGGCCAAAAGGAACGAGGCGATAATTGACCTCTCCGCCGATAATGCCCGGGCCCAGACGGACGATGCTGGCGTCGGAGGTGATCTCGCAGGTTGCGAAGCTTTCCCCTATCAGAACCAGAACGCCGTCGGTGACGGCCTGCCCAGAAAGGCTGGTGCCGGCGGCGCGAAAGGTGACGGGCCGGTTATAGGTGGCGGCGGCATGCAGGACGGCCTGGACCTCATTTTCGTTTTCGACCACGGCGACGACTTCCGGAACCAATCGATAAAAACTGGCATCTGTGCCATAAGCCAGGCGGCGGAGGTCATCGGTGATCACTTGGCGCTCCGGCAAAATCCGAGTAAGGGCCTGGATAAGAGCACTCATGCCTGTCTCTCCTAAAAGATTGCCGCGTCGCAGAGGAATTGCCGGTGGGCTTCTCGGATGATCGTTACTGCGAAATCTGCGTTGGTCGAGGACGTTCCCGCTCACCGCTCTCCCCGGTTTGTCCAGGGTTTTAAATGGGTGATGGTTTTATCAATGCGGGGTCATGGTAAAATAAGTTTACCAAGCCTGTAAAGTGGCAAAAATAAAATTCCAAATCTTCCGCGAACATTTGCGTCCTGGCGACGCAGGTGCTTTTAAAAGGGGACGCCCTGTGCGAAAGTCGTCGTTCCCTTATGCGAATTGGTCATTCAGGGGATCGGATTTTTAAGGCGGTGTCATGGCTGATTTGCGATGGACGGAAGAAATGTCCGTTGGCGATGTTGCTTTGGATCGGGATCATCAGGAGTTCCTGGCGATCGCGGCCTGTCTTGATGCGCGGAGCAGCGACAGAGGGGTGGTGGTCGATGCTCTGGCCAAGCTTGAGCTCTATGTGCACGGCCATTTTCAGCGCGAAGAACAATTGATGCAGCAAATCAATTTTCCTCATTTGGCCGGGCACCGTTTGCGCCATGACTGGTTTCGCGCCCGCATGAAAGCGATCGGTGAGATCTATCGCCACGGCGATCCGTCGGTTGGGGGGGCCTTGCCAGATCTGGTCGGTCGTTGGTTTTTTCACCATATTCTAGAAGATGACAAGCGCTACGCTCATTGGCTTGCCGAACTGGCACGGCATGAGCAGGCTCAATAAAACCTTTTTTAGGGTGGTTTTCCGTTGTCAGACGATGTGGAGCGCCGGCTAATCGACCTGGAGGCACGGCTGGCCCATCATGAACGCATGGCCGAGGAGATGTCGGATCAGTTGGTTCGCCAGTCTCGGGTCATTGACCTTTTGAACCAGCGCGTCGATCACTTATGGGCACAATTACAGGAAATAGCGGCGGGCTGGACAAATTTGCCTGGGGAAGAGCCTCCGCCACCCCATTATTAACTTTGTCGGGATTGTGCCATCAAACGGATTAATCTCTCCAGACCGTCTAGAAAACGGGACCGGTCCTGGCGGTTGTAGCTCGTAGGTCCTCCGGTAACCGTGCCGGTGTCCCTTAGATGTGTCATCAGGTCGCGCATGGCCAGAGCCATCCCAATTGAATTGCTGTCGAATCTTTTGCCGCGATGGTCGATCCCGTTCGCTCCTTTTTCAAGACAGCGCGCTGCCAAAGGAATATCCCCGGTTACGACGATGTCGCCGGATTCTATACGTTCGACGATACGATCATCGGCCTCATTTATTCCTTCGGCCGCGATCACCTGGGTCACCAAAGGGTGCTCTAAACCACGCATCCAACTGTTGCCCGCAAAAACCACAGGGATGGCATGGCGGGTGGCAACCCGGAGGGTTTCGTCTTTTACCGGGCAGGCGTCCGCGTCGACATAAATACGCATTTTCTTTAAAGTCCTGGGTCCGAAACTAGTGTCCCGATTGCAGCGACAGCAGGGGCCGATTGTTATGCGAGAACGCAATAATTTGATAGCCTGAGATTGGAAAGCGGACGGCCCGCGACAGAGAAGGTAAAAGGATGACCAGCTTCCCCAAAGATATCTATACCGAGCCAAAAAATGTCGATCTGGTGACCTTGCGCAATCTGGGGCCGCTGACCGGCATGGCTGGCATCTGGGAAGGCCGGCGGGGCATCGATATCAAGCCCAAGGCGGAAGGCGCCAAAGAACAGGCCTATGTCGAACGTTTGGAACTGCAACCCATTGATCCGCAGACCAATGGACCACAACTGCTATATGGTTTGCGCTACCAGCTTTTGGTTACGAAACCGGACCAGATTAAAACCTATCACGAACAAGTTGGCTATTGGCTTTGGGAGCCGGCCGCTTCGCTCGTCCACCATACCCTGACCATCCCGCGTGGCCAGGTCGTCCTTGCGACCGGAAAGGCCGCCGCTGACGCCAGCCGTTTCGAGGTGGCCGCGCGTCTCGGTGACGAGGCTATTGGCGGTATATCGGCACTCCCCTTTCTCGATTACGCGTTTCGGACCGTTGCGTTTCATATCCAGGTTACCAAATATGATGAGGACTGCTGGTCCTATGAAGAAGACACGGTATTGATGATCCGCGGGCAAGAGGAGCCCTTTCATCATCGGGACAGCAACATTTTGACAAGAATTGGCAACCCGACACCCAATCCCTTGGCTCGGTGAAACTCTTTTTTAGTTGCTCCGTTTGGGAAAAACCGGCCGTAAAATTCCATCGGTTTCGGCCCAGGGCAGTGGTTGGCTCATCAGTTTTTCGGCTCGCTGCCGCAATGTGCTGGCGGAAAACGGTTTGGGCAGAACGGCGTGAAAGCCAGCATCGGCCGCAGCCTTGACCGTGTCGATGGTGTCGTCGCCAGCCATCAGGATGGCCAAGGCTTTGCGGCTTGGCAGGGTGCTGTTCTTACGGACTTTGCGCATCATTTTGATGCCATCCATCGGTTCCATGACATCATCCACCAGTAGAAGCTGGACGGGCGCTTCTTGGACATCGCTATTGGCCAAGAAGGCCTGACCATCGGCCGCTTCGATAACTGTGGTGCAACCAAAACCCCGTAGCATGGCCCGCACCATCCAACGCCAGTCCGGGCTGTCGTCGATGACGCCGACCGTCATGCTTTTCCAGGTCAATTGACCTTTGACGGGAGGATGGATCTGGGGTGTCGCTTCCGCCCCCGGTCGTTTGTGGAGATGCGCCGCCAATTTGCTGTCGGTTCCTCGGATATGGCGGTTCAGCCAGGCGGAGAGAAGTTTAAGCAATTCCTGACGACCAGCCTCACCCTTGCTGATGCGGGCGCAGTGATCCTGGTAAAGCCGGTTCAAAAGCACATGCTCTTTGGCATGGGCTTGGCGGTCGCCATAGGCACTTTTCTCCATCAGCACTTCTTCCCGATTGAAGTGTTCAGCGGTGTAAATGCCCAGGGTCTTAAGAGCGTTGTCCAGAGCCGTCCGGTCCTGGTCATCGGCACTGTTAAGTTGATTAAGGCAAGCGATCAGCGTCCGGTGATCGTCATCGATCATGGTCACGCCAACAGCCAGGGATTCATCCCATTGAAGCATCTGCATGGTGCTTGATCTGCCTTCGATATCCGGTTCTAAATTCAGGAAAGATCGACCGCGAACTTCTTGAGGTCAGCCAAATTACAGAACTGCAGCGCTTCCTCATGGGTTGCCCGCAGTACAACAGGCGGCGCGTGGTCAGCCATCAGCGCCTCTTGCCAGCGGGGCGCGCACAGACACCAACGATCGCCCGGAATCAGGCCTGGGAACCCCCATTGCGGCGCAGGGGTCGACAGATCGTTCCCGCGCTGTTTAGAAAAGGC
>DUZC01000252.1 GCA_013349735.1 Rhodospirillaceae bacterium | reverse complement strand
AAGGCAGTTGCGTCAACAGGTTAGAGGAAATCACCAGATCAACCGCCCCAATTTGCTGACGCCAGGCCGAAAGCAAGGGCGCCTGAACTGTCGCCAGAGCCGGCTCTGCCAACCCAAGCAGATCGCACTCAATCGCTCTGACATTGGGCCATTGCCGCATCTGGCGCCGCGCTTTTGGTGGGTGATAAATATCCAGGAGCACCACCTCGCGAAAGCTGCCGGCCAGATGCGGCAAGGGAATGTCGTAAAGCGCCCCAGACCCCAAAACCACCGCCCGATCATGGCCGGGGCAGCGTCGAATGGCCTCGCCGATGGCAGAATGACAGGAATGAAGATGCGAGGCCCAGGCCTTGGCGCAGCGCCGATAGCGAGCGTCGATGGCAATCGATTCCTGGACATAGCCAAAGCGCCGGGCATGGCTGCTGGCCCGGGCCGTAACAAAGCTTAGAAATTCTCTTATCATCCGCCGCGCAATCGTTAGTAGACCTTAGACCTCATTTAGACTATACTCTGGCTGGCGGTAGAATGCCGTCACGCTTTTGCATGCCCCCGAGAACGGAGCGAAGCCATGCTCACACCGATTCAACAGACCAGTCTGCCGGTCGACCCTTTCCGTCAGCACGTGACACCCCCGCCGCCGATCCCGGCGCCTCCGCCCCTGCCGCATTCGGACATTCCGGTGCAGCCGGGTGCTACCCCCAAGGATAAATTCCTCAATCGCGACGGCGGTGGCGGCAGTGGCGGCCAAAGTGCCGCCGACAAAGAGGAACAAAGGCTGGAAGCTGCCGACCGCCTGCGCGCCGCTTATATCCGTCTGCAGCAGTTGCAGGAAGCCGCCGGCCAGGCGCTCCGCGCCGGCGACGCCCAGCAAGCCAAGCAGGTAGCCGAAGAGGCCGCGCAGGTCGCGACGACAATCCGGGATACAGCGGATACGCTGCCTATCACCAATGTTGGTGCCATCGTCGCCGCTGCTAATCAGATGCAAAGCTCGGCGCCCAGCCCGAGCCCCAATGGCAGCGATGGCAGCGGAAGCGGCAGTGGCGGCAGCATCCCTGGCGGCGGAACCGACCCCATCGACACAGCGCGGGCCGGTCTTGGTGCGGCCAAAAATGTGGTTGATACAGCGGCCAGCCTGCCCCAGCATGGAGCGGCCGACCTTGCCGCCTTCCAGGACATGCGCCAGCAGGTATTGAACGCTATGGCCGGGGTCGAAGTGGTTGCGGCGAAAATCGCCGACGCCCGTCAACCACCGCAACCAGGCAGCACCGGACGCGTCGACATTACCACCTGACGCTGGCCGTTGCCGATTGCGAATGTTTACTGACCGCCAGGCGTTCCCGCAGATAGCGGCGAATGATCTTGCCGTTTGGCGTGCGCGGCAGATCCTGCGTGAACTCAATATCGTGAGGCGCCAAAGCAGCACCAAGATGTTTGCCGGCATACGCCCTTAATTCCTCGCGTAAAAGTGGGCCTGGCTGGAAACCCGGATTGACCGCGACAAAGGCAACAATCCTTTCGTTCAAACTAAGGTCCGGCTGCCCCACCACGCCCACCTCGGCGACCGCCGGATGGCCGAGCAAGGCCCTTTCAACCTCGAAGGGCCCAATTGTCCGCCCCCCGGTTTTAATCACCTCATCCTTGCGGCCAAGGAAGCTGTAATAGCCGTCCTCGTCCCGGCGCACACGGTCGCCCGTCAGATGCCAACCATCCACCACTTCGGCCAAAGCGCCCGGTTCGCCGCCGAGACTTTGCCAGGGCGCCAGGCAGGAAACTTTTACTGCCAACTCACCGATGGCGCTGCCGGATCCGGCTAAGATCACGGCGCCCCCGTCTTCAGGCCTTTGTGCCAGCGCGACCTCCATCCCCCGCAAGGGGCGCCCCATGCAACCGGGACGAGGAGGCTCACTTGGACCATGACCCAGAACAATCCCTCCGGTCTCGGTCTGCCACCAACTGTCCCGGAAGGGCACCCCAAGCACGTCCGCGCCCCATTGCGCCGCATCCGCCGACAAGGGCTCGCCGACGCTGGCTGCCAGACGCAAAGCCCGGGGCCGATAGCGGCGCGCCAGGGCTACGCCGCCCCCCATCAGCCCGCGGATAACGGCCGGAGAGCTGTACCAGACAGTAATCGGATGATCCTCTAAAACCGCCAGACATCGAGGGGGGCGGCAAGCGCCCTCGTCCATCAACAGACTGGCGCCACAAACCAGCGGCGCGATCAGTCCATAGGCGGTATGTGTGACCCAGCCTGGTTCCGCCATGCACCACATCAGGTCCTGCGGCGTTAAAGCGAAAACCTGGCCGGTCGTATTGGCAATGAAATTTACGACTTCGCCCGCATGGATGACCGCCTTGGGCTGCCCCAAACCCGCCACCAGCGGGGCGGTGCTGCCGCTGGTGAAATGCAGCATTCCACCGGGCCCATCCGGGCGCGAAAAAGATCCCGCCTGGGGGGTGGCCCGCAATTCATCCTCCAAATGAAGGGTTCCCGCGACAGGCGCAGGGCCGGTCAACAGAACTCCCTGCAACCCGGCGACTTTATCCCGAACCGGCCCAATAACATCGTCAAAAGCCTCGCCCGCGGCAATCAACCATCGCACTTTGCCAAGAATAAGCCTGGCCTGCAGCAGATCCGGCCCAAGATCACGAAACAAAGGACAATAGACGCCGCCAGCTTTCCAAATACCCAAAGCCGCGACAACCGTTTCGGGCCGCCGCCCGGTCATTACCGCCACCACGTCACCGGGACGGATGCCCAGCCGCTGCAGCATTGCCGCCCAGGTCTCGGCGGCCTGATCCAGTTGCGCATAGGTGAAATCACGGACCTCGCCACAACGGCCAAGCCAGCGGAAAGCCAGATGGTCGCTGCGTCCAGATGCCTGATGGTTCCCTGTGAGATCGAACGGGTTCACCTGATCCCTGCCAAAGCCGGAAAACAAACCATGTCCTGCCGGGCAATAGTCGTCGATCTTGGCGCAAACGGGAAGGGGCGACAAACGGGTGGCAGGCAGCAATGCATCCGACGCATGGCACCGCTTGGAAATGTCCCTTTTCGGCGCCGGGTTGCAACCACCTCCCGTTCCGAGGTAGGCTCCGGGCGGAAACGAAGATCGCAGGGATCGCCCGATGATCCGCCCTGCCAAGGATTAGTGATGCATCCTGATTTAGCTGCCAAATATGATTTGCGGGTGCCCCGCTATACCTCTTACCCGACCGCGCCCCATTTTGGGCCAGCGGTGGGCTCTGATCGCTATGGCGAATGGTTATCGGAACTGCCGACCGATGCCGCCTTATCCCTTTATCTGCACATCGCTTATTGCGCAGAAATGTGCTGGTTCTGCGGTTGCCACACCAAGATCACCCGTCAATATGCGCCGGTCGCCGATTATATGGACTGTCTTTGGCGCGAGATTGACATGGTGGCGGCCCGCCTTCCCGCCCCTATGGCGGCAAAGCATATTCATTTTGGCGGCGGCAGCCCAACCATTCTCTCCCCCGATGATTTTGTTGCCACCATCGCAAGGCTGCGCCGGCGCTTTGTGGTTGCGGCGGATGCCGAAATCGCTGTGGAGCTTGATCCACGCACCGCTGACGAGGATTACGTGGCCGCCATGGCCGGAAGTGGCGTGACCCGTGCCAGTATCGGCGTTCAGGACTTCAACGCCGAAGTTCAGCAGGCCATCAATCGGATCCAGCCCTATGACGTCACCGCTCGGGTGATTACCTGGCTAAGGCGGTATGGCGTTCCTGAAATCAATATGGACCTGGTCTATGGTCTGCCGCATCAAACCGCCGAAAGCCTTAAGGAAACCATCGATCTGGCGGTTGATTTCCAGCCTCGGCGCATCGCTCTGTTTGGCTATGCGCATGTGCCTTGGATGAAAAAGCATCAAAGGCTTATCCCCGAAGCAGCCTTGCCCGACATGGCCGAGCGCTGGCGCCAATATGAAACGGCGGCAACCCGGCTGATGGATTTTGGCTATGTTCAGGTCGGGCTTGATCACTTTGCCAAGGCTGAGGATGAAATGGCATTAGCCTTGGCTGAAAATCGTCTGCACCGCAACTTCCAGGGCTATACCACCGACAATGCCGCCATTCTTCTGGGCTTTGGCGCCTCGGGAATCGGTTCGCTGCCTCAGGGCTATGTCGCCAATGAAGGAACTTTACATGCCTACAAGCAGATGATCCGCGCCGGACGTCTGGCAACGGTTCGCGGGATCGGTGTCACCGCCGACGATCTCTTACGCCGGGCCTTGATTGAACGTCTGATGTGCGATCTGGCCCTGGATGTCGAAGCGGTGTGTGCCAGCTTCGGGGCGGACCCGGAACAATTTGACAGCGCGCTGGACAGTCTGGCTGAGATGGAAGCCGACGGTCTGCTGCTGCGCCAAGGCCGTCGCATCAGCATGACCGTGCCGGGCCGGCCACTGGTCCGCGCCGCTTGCGCCGTCTTCGATCGTTATCTGCGCAGCGGCGAAGCCCGCCATTCAAAGGCGGTTTAACCCACGCGCCCGGATTTCCTGCGCCACATCCAAGGCCGCATTCAGGCTGGCATGGCGCCAAGGAGCGGCATCGCCGCCCAGCGGCCTGGCAAAACCCTGTTCATAGAGCAGGGCGTGAAGGCGGGCATGTTTGGCATTCACCATTCCCGGCGGGGCAAAAATATAGACCGGCGCGGCGGTGGCACAGGCCTCTGAACACATGTTCATCGAATCACCGGTGGCCACCACCCCATCTGCCATGGCCAGCAGAGCCATATAGGGGTTGTCGCTGTCCGGGCGCCAACAATGCACAAAACGCGGCTGCGGAAGACTGTCGAGGATCAGACGCTCAAGC
>DUZC01000234.1 GCA_013349735.1 Rhodospirillaceae bacterium | reverse complement strand
CCCCATGGGGTCGGCCAGGACAATGCGAATATTAGGATTGCGCTCTTTTAGCGCCATGCCAACGCCGGCCAAGGTGCCACCCGTGCCGACAGCACAGGTGAAGGCATCAATTTTGCCGTCTGTTTGCGCCCAGATCTCGGGCCCGGTCGTTTGAAAATGACCCATTCGATTGGCCTGATTGTCGAACTGATTTGCCCAGAATGCGCCATTCGGTTCGCTTTTTGCCAAATCTTCAGCCAGCCTTCCGGAAAATCGGACATAGTTATCCGGGTTGCTGTACGGAACCGCGGGAACCAGGCGCAAATCGGCTCCGCAAAGGCGCAGCATGTCTTTCTTTTCCTGGCTTTGGGTTTCCGGCATGACAATGACCGTTCGATAGCCGAGAGCATTTCCAACCAGCGTTAGGCCAATACCGGTATTCCCGGCGGTTCCCTCAACAATTATCCCTCCGGGACGGATCTGGCCCAGCGCTTCTGCATTACGCACGATAGCCAATGCGGCGCGGTCCTTGACCGAGCCGCCTGGGTTAAGAAACTCGGCTTTACCCAGGATTGTGCAACCGGTTAGGGCAGAGGCCGCCCGCAGAACCATCAAAGGGGTGTTCCCGATGGCGCTAAGGAAGCCTTGGCGGTTATCCGGCATCGTAATCTCCTGCAATGACCGCCCCTACAGTAAACAGCCCTCCCGTATGGATCAAGTCGGTGCCGGTGCCCAGCGGAATCGCAATTGGGTTCGGTTCAGTGCAAGCCATTGCAGGGCGATGACGGTCATTGAGTTTGCCACCCGTCCATCGGCCAGCCAAGCCATAGCCTCTTCAAAGGAGAGGGCGAAAACACGGATATCTTCACCCTCCTGAGGCAAGCCATGCACGCCGGACAGCAGGCGGCTGTCAACCCGGCCGCAGAAAAGGCGCATCGTTTCGGTGCTGCCGCCTGGCGTAACCAGATAGCTGCAGATCGGTTCGAGGTCGCTGATCACGACGCCGGCTTCTTCCTGCGCTTCGCGGATGGCGACCTGCTCTGGGCTTTCCCCCTCGTCGATGATTCCGGCCACCACCTCAATCAGCCAGGGGTGCCAACCGGCCGCTAAGGCCCCGGGGCGAAACTGTTCGATCAGGCCAACTTCATCGCGTTGGGCATCATAAAGTAAAAGACCCACGGCATGGCCGCGTTCAAAGATTTCGCGGGTCATCGGTTCCGTCCACCCACCGTCATGACGCTGATGTTTCAGGGTGTACCGATCGATCCGGAAATAGCCGCGAAAGGGTGTGGTTTTCTCAATTATCTCGACATCCTTGGGCATCCGTCCGCTCTCCGCTTGATTTGTGGGGGCTTAAGAAATCCAGCCCCTGTGCAAACGAAAAATCGCGGATTTTTCAATGCGCAAGCGCCGCTCGGGCTTAAGAGTTTTTCAGTTTTTTGTTTCAGGCAAAACGCGAAAAACTCTATCGTTGGACAGGGCGGTTGGCAATTGCTCTTGGTGGTCGCTTCCTTCATGATGGCCCACTGCATGGTTCCGGGAGGGCCAAAGGCGTGAAAAGGGCTGAAAAAGATCGGGTAAGGGCTATGTTGGCAGCGGATTCGCCGAAAGTCTTGGCCAATATGCGCCTTGCGTTGGCGCGGGGTGGCATTGCCAATCCGCTTGAGGTTCATACGGAAACCGAACTGCGGCAGGCGTTGGTGGACTCCGAGCTTGATTTGATGGTGATGTCTCATCAGTTGGACAAAGTCTTCGCCGCCCCCTTGATCGCGGCTTTGCGCCGTGGCGAAATTGGCGCTCATCCTTTTCCCATTGTGATTATTTTGGTGGATGATGCGGATGAGCTGTTGATGCGCCGGATCAGCGATTGTGGGCCCGATGATGTGATTGTGCTGTCGACCTCGCCGGCTGCGTTGCATGCCCGGATCAGCGTGTTTCTCTCGGGCCAGCGCAAACCTCTGGTGGTCAGCAAACATTATGCGGGGCCCGATCGGCGAACGAAAGAACGCGCTAAATCCCGTCAATAGCTCCAGAAGCCACCGGTCGCACCGATGGCGGTGGTAAAAAATCCCAAAATCAGATTAATGACCACCACCTGGCGCATGCGCTTCATCGCGGACAGGGCTGCGGGCCAATCCTCTGCACCGACCGCTTGACAGAAACGCTGCCAGGGCATTGACCACATCAAGACGAAGAGGCCGATCATCAAAAGGCCTGAGACCTGCATGATACGGATATGGGGTCCAAGCGCGTTAAACCCCTCATAGCCAAATAAAATCACGCCATAGCCCGTGACCAGGATAACGAGGATAGAGGCCCAGACCCAGTTAAAGAATCGGCCCAACAGGCGCGACCAAAGAGGAAGCGCGATCTCGGGCGCCAGGGATGCCAGGTTTGGGCGCAACACAACGAAAACAAAGAAAATACCACCGACCCAGACCACCGAGGCCAGGGTATGCAGGGCCAACGCTATAGCGAGCATTATTGGGGCCGAGACAGCGTAATCAACCCGGCTATTTCATCAGCCAATTGGCGGATTTCGTTGGCGGCAAGGCCGCGTGGCTGGGTTTCGACGACGCCTTTGCCTTCCATCATACTGGCGGCAAAAGCGCTACGATTGCCCAGGTTTGTGTTCGCAATAGGCAAGTTTTCAGCGCTGATTTTGGCGCGAATGAGGTCGGTCAATTTGCCGCGCGAAGGAACGCGGTTGAGCACCAGCAAGGCATTGCTCTTTTCCCGCCTCGCCAATTCAAGCGTTGGTTTGGTGGCCCACAGATCCATCGGGCTGGGCTGCACGGGAACCAGGATTAAGGAGGCGGCGCGCACGGCGACTCGGGCATCGGTCTCGGCATGCGGCGGGGTGTCGATGATCAGCAGGTCGACATTGTTCTTTAATCGATCAATTTCCGTCGACAATTTCCAGCCCTGGACTTCGGCAACGCTCAGGCCATCCTTGATACCGGATTCGCTGCGTAACCCGAACCAGGCAATCAGCGAGCCTTGGGGATCGACATCCATCATGGCCACCCGAAAACCCTGCTGAGCCCAACATACCGCCAGTTGTACAGCTATGGTGGTCTTGCCGGCACCGCCTTTTTGCTGGGCTATTGCCACTGCCTTCGCTGCCATTTTTTACCCCTCTTTAGCTGGTTCGTCTCGATCCGTAATTGTCGGATGATCATTGCCAATGCCCGGCAGATTGTCGACCTTGAAAACGACGGCGGCAATAGGGGAATGATGGCTTTAAAATCTTTCTAGTCCCAGACCATCCATGCCGATATCGGTTGGCCGCCCGGAAATCAAGTCGGCGAGCACTCTGCCCGAACCGCAGCTCATGGTCCAGCCCAGGGTCCCATGGCCGGTGTTCAGGAATAGATTATCAATTTTCGTTTTTCCGAGAATTGGCACCGAGTCCGGCGTGACCGGTCTAAGCCCCGCCCATAATTCGGCCTCAGTGAAATTTCCGCCGCGTGGAAACAAAGCTTTGGCCCGATTGACCAAGGCATTGGCCCGACTTTCTACCAAATGCTCGTTCCATCCGGCCAGTTCAGCCGTGCCCGCACAGCGCAACCTGTTCCCAAGGCGACTATAAACCATTTTATGTTCATCATCGGTAATGCTGACCGTTGGGGCCAGGTCGGTCGGGCCGACATTTAAGGTCGCGGAATAGCCCTTGGCCGGATAAATCGGCAGGCGCAGGCCTAAATGGCGCGCCAAGTGCGGACTAAAGCTTCCCAGCGCCATCACGAAAATGTCAGCGCGAAACCGTCCGCGGTTGGTCGCGACGCCAAGCAATCGGCCTTTTTCATAGTCGAGCCCATGAATGCGGGTCTGAAATTGGAAGGACACATCTTTGCTCTGGCAAAATTGGGCCAATTGCCGGGTAAAAAGATGGGCATCCCCGGACTCATCGCCTGGGGTGAAAATCGCGCCGGCCAATTGGTCGCCGACATTTTGCAAGGCCGGCTCGAGGGTGATGGCCTCGGCCGGGGTCTTGATCTGTCGCTCCAGCCCAAGCTGGCTCATCAGCGCTGAAATTTTGCAGGCCTGCTGGAAGGTTTGGGGGTCCCGGTAGACATGCAAGATCCCCAAGCTCTTCTGATCATAAGAAATGCCGGTTCGGGCGCGCAGTGCCTTAAGACATTCGCGGGAATAAAGAGCAATGCGCAAGGTCCGCTCAAGGTTCCGCTTGGCGCGTTCTGGGGTGCAGTTACGCAGAAACCGAAGGCCCCAAGCCCAAAGCGCAGGGTCCCAACGATTAAGGCGGAAGATCAGGGGCGCGTCTTCCCGTCCCAACCATTGCAACGCCTTGGCCGGGGTGTTGGGATTGGCCCAAGGTTCCGCATGGCAGGGCGAGACCTGTCCGCCATTGGCAAAACTGGTCTCCATGGCCGGACCCGTTTGGCGATCCAGCACCACGACCTCATGACCGGACTCAGCCAGATACCAGGCCGTTGTGACACCGACGACGCCGGCTCCCATGACCAGAACTTTCACGATTGTCCGGCTCCATCGCTGCCCATGCTGTCTTGTATATCGTGGTCGGGCCGGCAGGGCCAGTTCCGATAGAGAAATGGATTTGGCAATTGATTGGGGTTGCCAACGCCGTTCCAGGGATTACCCTTTTGCTTGAACTGTTTTTTTGGAAGTCTTGCCGGTGACAGAGCTTTTATCGACGATGGAGATGGGGCAGGCGGATCGGCTGGCGGTCGTCGGCGGAAAATCCAGTCTGCAACTGATGGAGTCCGCCGGTTGGCAGGTGGCTCGGTCTATCCGTCAAAGATATTGTCCCAGGACTGTGGTGGTGCTTTGCGGACCCGGAAACAACGGTGGCGATGGTTTCGTGGTGGCTCGCCTTTTAGATGGTTGGGGATGGCCGGTTCGTCTTG
>DUZC01000219.1 GCA_013349735.1 Rhodospirillaceae bacterium | reverse complement strand
GTTCAACAGGTTGTCGATCCCGGCAGCGATGGTGATGTTTTGCAGTTGATAGGCTGTCCGCCAGTTAATGACGGCGAAGCCAGGGGTCATCTGTTCGTTCTGCAACGGGTTCGTGACCGATTTCTCATTGACCAGTCGCAATTCAGCCGTGCTGCTCCAGCCAGCGAGATGGTGGTTCAGGCTGATCAGGGCATTGATCGGCTGCATGTGATAAAGGGCGCCGCCGTGGTTGATTTGCTGGCCCTTCGCCAGACCGACAATGCCGGTCGCATCAAAATTGCCGTAGACCCCGTCTTTCAGGAGCGACTTCTTGCCGGACAGATCGAAGCCGTAGATCTGCGCGTCGTGGTTGGCGAACTGGAGCAACATCACGCCCGGCGTGGTCGAGCCGTTCTTGCCCAGGGAATTCACCCCGATGAAGTCCTGCACATAGGTGTAATAAGGGGTCAGCTTGACTCCCCAGTCTTGGCGCTGGGCGTCGTGCCAATCGGTGGTGACGCTGATGGTATTGGCGGTTTCCGGACGCAGATTGATATTGCCGACATATTCCGTGCCGTTGCCGAACCAGTTGACCATGCTGGCGGCCATGGCGCCGGTTGACCAGGCGTAGCGCTCATAAAGATTGGGCGACTCGGTCTTGCGGGCGAAGCCCAGTTCCTCCGTGTTGATCGCCGAAGCCTCGTAGCGGGTGGTCGCCGTGATGTCGAAATTGGTGTCGGTCCTTTGGTGTTTCACCGCGTTGAACGCGGCGGAATCACGGGCATAATTGATGGTCCCCACCATCAACGAGCAGGCCGGCATTCCCATGCCCATACCCATGCCCGTCATGCTCATGCCGCCGCTGTTGCAATTGCTGTAACCCACCACATTTCCGGTGTTCATCCACACCATGTCGTTGCGCAGGCCGAGCAGGCTTGTCCAGGCGGGCGACCAGCTTTTTTCCCATTCGGCGTAAGTGCCGAGCACCTGGCGGCTCCCCTCGTTGATGTTGACGAAGGTGCCGTTGCCCATCGATGGAAAGGCGCCGGCGACCGGTGGCCACCAATCATCCAGGCGATAGCTGTGGTACTCGTTGCCGATCCTGAGCGTGTCGTCCTTGGTGATGGGCAATTCGGCCTTGAGGGAATATCCGGCGTCGGTGCCGTTGGTATTCATCGGCATCGGCATCATGGAATTTCGCTCGGCGAGAAAATTCATCGCATGTTTGGCATTCTGCCAGTAAACCTTGGCATCGATCTGACCCCAAGCATAAATGCCCGTGTAGCCGACGTTCAGATAGTTGCTGGTGTTGCCGGTCAAATCCATACGGTCGTTGGGAAAGCCTTCATAGGGCGTGAATTGATGACCCGCCCGGACGACGATCAGCCCGTTGTCGGTCTGCGCGGCCAGTGTGGCGTTGTGGCTTTGGCTTTCGAATTTGCTGGCAAGGATCTTGTCCCCGTCGCCGTCATGGGAATCCCCCGCTCGGCTCCATGAGCCGTTATAGCCGAGGCTGAAATTCTGGGTCGCCGCCGTCACGTCGCCAGCCGTTCCCACCTGTCGGTTGACGCTGCGGTAATAGGTGGTGGCGGAACCGTGGGCGGCATAGCCTTCGCCAGGGTTGGCGAAGATCGGCCTGGGCGGACTGACCGTGATGGTGCCGCCGATGCTGTCGCCGCCGGCACTAACCGGCGTGATGCCGGCAATGACCGAGACGCCGCCGGTGAATCCCGGAGCGATATAGGACAAGGCCGGGTTCATGTGGTTCGGGCAGGACGATGTCAACGCCATGCCGTCCACCAGGGTCTTGTTGCGATCATCTGCCAGTCCATGAATGATCGGCAAACTGGAGATGCCGCCGTTGGTGCCCAGGTTTACGCCGGGAATCGCCGATAGAAGTCCGGCGGTGTCCGTCGCACCAAGGATGCCGCCTGCATCGACTTGGTTCTTATCGAGGGCGGACGCATCCAGCGGGCAATAGCTGCTGCTTTTTTCGCTGTCCACGGGAACGGGCGGCAACGGTATGGCCGTTTGAGCAAAGCACACAGATGGAAGAATAAAGACCGCCGCGACGCCCGAAGCGAGCGCACCTGTCCTGCCAAGCAGGCGGCAGTGGAAAAAGGGATATGGCAACATCTTGGGTCCCCCCAAAGAAAGGTAGACGGTTGACCTGACGGAGAGCCGTCATGGCACCGGGAAAATACGGATTGGACGAAGCGCGGCGAGTTTAAGGTCGCCGAACGGGCGACCCTCTGGCCGGGAGTTCAGGCCGCCAGCGGCGGAGCGCGGGCCTGATAGCGATGAGAGAGGAAAGATGCCGAAAGGGTGATATCCCCCGGCAAAGCCAAATCGACGATGATCGGCTGGGTCGAGACAAGGGCAACGGGAGGCGTGGAGAGCAGCGCCCCGGAGGACGCATTGCCCATCGGGAAACAGGCAGGACAAACCAACTTGCCTTTGCCGTGATCGCGATAGCGATCGTTGTAATGTCCTGGGGCGTGCTCGCAGATTGGCACGCTTTCGAAGATGTCTGTAGCTGCCTCGGACGGCGACGGAATAGACGTCTCAGGGAGAGATGTCAGGGTCCAACCAAACAAGTTGATGGCAAGAACGACGGTGCCCAGGAACGCCGTCAGGTGGTGCCCCACTCCAGCACATGAGCGGTTCTTGGCTACTGCCATCCGTCGGCTATTCCCTTGCGCCATCGCTCTGTTTCGACCTAGATCGCCGTTAATGCCTGCCAGAAACCCCTGTCGTTCAAACGCAAGGGCAATTACAGTTTATCAAAAGTTACATATTCCCCAACCATTTCCTTTGATTCAAATCAAGCCACTGGCAGAGGTAAACGGCTCCGAATCTCTTTTTTGTGGGCCCCGATGTTTTTCACTGAGGGAAATGGTAAAGTTCTATTGTCACCTTGTGCCGCCGACTGAAATTTATCCTTCGTTCGGAACCGTTGTGTTGATGAAAGCGGAAGATCATCATCCGCAAACCATGACTTGGAGGGGACAAAATGAACCGGAGAGACTTCTTCACTGCGGCCGGCGCGGCCGGTCTGATAGCCGTTGCGACGTCCGCGCTTGCCGAAGCGAGCCACGAGCACATGAACCACGCCCATATGGGCGGGGCGATGCCGAACCAAGCCCTTGTTGATTCCGCCGTCGCCTGTACAAAAACAGGGCTGGCTTGCATCAACCATTGCCTCGACAGTTTTGCCGTCGGCGACCTCAGCATGGCCGGCTGTGCCCGCACCGTCGATCAGATGAACAACTGTTGCGGAACCCTGGCCAAATTGGCAAGCGTCGGCTCGCCGCATCTGGCCGCAATGGCCAAGATTGCCATGGCCATTTGCCAGGACTGCGAAAAGGAATGCCGCAAGCATGCCGATCATCACGCGGTCTGCAAAGCCTGTGCAGACGCTTGTGCGGCCTGCGCCGAAGAGTGCAGGAAGATTGCGGCCTGAGGAGGTTTCATGGAGCGCGTGACCATTTCCTTGGAGGATGGGCTTCTCGGCGAATTCGACGACTATATCAAGCGCAAAGGATACGAGAATCGCTCAGAAGCCATCCGCGATCTTCTTCGCCAGCGTTTGGAGGCCGACCGGCTTGCTGAGGATCGGGCTGACCAGGCGGTCGCCTGCCTGTCCTATGTTTACAACCACCATCAGCGAGAACTTTCGCGGCGGCTGGCCTCGGCCCAACACGCCCATCACGACTTGGTGTTGTCCACCCTACACGTTCATCTCGACCACGAGAACTGCCTGGAGATTGCCGTGCTTCAGGGGAATACGGGCGCTGTCCGCTCCTTCGCCGAGGCGACCATTGCGGAAACCGGGGTGCGACACGGGAATCTTCACTTGGTGCCGACCGAGATGGTCAGCGGCCACCACCACCATGGCGCGGATGCGCACGCGCACGACCATATGCACAGTCACCCGAAGACTTAACAGGCGCCGTCGGCACGAAAGACTGTTTCCGTGATCGCAGCGGCGAGCCTCAGGTGACCACCTCGATTTGGTCGTAACGCTTGATGCGATAGATGACCAGCGAGGCCAGCCAGCCGAGTGCGAAGAGTCCAATGATACCGTAGCCAAGCAGGCCGAAATTATCGTTCACCGCTCCGACCAACAACCAAAATGGCCCCTCCAGCTTGAGTTTGTCGACCAGCAGTCCGAGAACCTCCACACTGCCCACCAGCAGCGCCGCCAGCACGGAGACGAAGGTTATGGTCAGGTTGTAATAGAGTTTGCGGATTGGTTTGACGAAAGCCCAACCATAGGCCCCCAGCATGAGGATGCCGTCGGCGGTATCGACCAAGGCCATCCCGGCCGAGAACAGCGCCGGAAACACCAGGATCGTCCAAATGGACATCCCCTGCGAGACGCTGGCGGCGGAAATGCCCAAAACGCCGATCTCGGTGGCGGTATCGAAGCCCAATCCGAACAGAATGCCCAGTGGATACATATGCCAGCTACGGTCTATCAGGCGGAACAGACGCTTGAACATCCGACCCATCAGGCCACGGTTGGACAGCAGGATATCCAGATCTTCATCGACCAGCGGTTGGCCGCGCTTGACCGCATGAAAGGTCCGCCAAATGCCGGCAAGAATAACAATGTTGGCGACGGCGATGGCAAACAGGAAGAACGCCGAAACGCCGGTGCCGATCAGCCCACCCATCGATTTAAGATCCTCGAAGCGGTCTTGCAGCATGGTCGCGGTGGCAGCCAGCACCACCGACAACAGCACCACCACGGTGGAGTGACCGAGCGAAAAGAAGAGCCCAACCGACACCGGCCGCTTACCCTCTTGCATCAGTTTGCGGGTCACATTGTCGATCGCGGCGATATGATCGGCGTCGACCGCATGGCGCAGGCCAAAGCTGTAGGCCAGCAACGCC
>DUZC01000152.1 GCA_013349735.1 Rhodospirillaceae bacterium | reverse complement strand
CGGCTAGGGCGTCATCGCAGCTTGGATATTTTAATGGGCCCCCGCTGAGCGGTTCGCCATTGGGGCTGAACAGGATCGGCCGCGCCAGAGGCGTCGTTCTGGAGATGCCACCGCCATGGGACGCGCAGGCACTGACGATCAGCAGCATCGCCAGCAGGCCGGTGATTTTTACGAAAGGCGGCAAAACGGACCTCCTGGTTCGGGATATTATTTCTTTCGTGGCCGCTTTTTCTGTCCCAGCGCCTCACCTTCCTTGCGGGCGACAAAAAGTCTGCCTGCCTGCAATGCGCTGCTGCGGTCCAGGTAAGAGCCGCAGTGAAAGATGCGGTCACCAAAGGTTACGGTCAATTCAAAGGCTTTGCCGGCGGTTTCGGTGACCTCGATTTTGCTCTGGCGATCGGCGGCCACGGCGACCCTCTTGTTGGTAGAAAGCAGGTCGAAAAGACTACACCGGGGCGGTTGGTAATTCACCGGATTTCCATGGCTTAATCAAACCATCGCTCGACCAGCCGATTTCTCGGTTTCCGCTATCCTTGATTCTGCAACCCATTTGTCCCATAGTCGCGCCGTCGATCGACGGCCGGATGACTTGGCCTTACGCTGATGCCATCAGCGTCATGGTGATATTCTTCTTTCCTGAAAATGCGATTTCAATTGCCAGCATCAGCCGGCAAGCTACACCTCTGTTTATGAAAGGGTTTCCTAATGACAACGGGAACCGTAAAATGGTTTAACGCCCAAAAGGGTTTTGGTTTCATTGCGCCTGACGATGGTGGCAATGACGCTTTTGTCCATATCAGTGCCGTCGAGCGTTCCGGTATCAGTGATTTGCGAGAAGGTCAAAAAGTCGGCTTTGAGCTCGTCTCAGACCGCAAAAGCGGCAAGATGTCCGCGGACAATCTGAAGATCCTGGATTGATATCAGCAAGTCTGTGAGTCGAGGGTCCGTTCTGGCCCCGCATCCTGATAGCAGGGGCGGGGCCATTTTTACGACTTCTTTTTCGTCGTGTCGCCTTCGAACGGTGTTTTGCTAAGCGGTGCGGTCTGGACATCGACCTTCAGGCTGGCGGCATATTGCTCACGCCAGGTCTGGTCGGTCTCGCCCGAACGTTTGCGCGCGAGGGCATTCTTGACACAATCCTGGATCATTTTTTCGGTTGGGCTTAATTTCTTTGGCGGCACAGGCGGCTTTTGGGTCTTGCGCATGGATCCTCCGTTGCGGACCACCAACTGATAAGTCTCGCTAACAACGAAATCAGAATGCGCTGGAATGAGGATGAAAGTCTATGTTCTCGCAGACCTATTGACCGGGAAGCTGACAATGACCGACAAAGGTCGTCCAAAGGACGGAGAAGACGGGCATGATTTTTTTTGATCGCCGCAAGGTTAATCGGTTGGTCCGCTTGGCACACCTTGCCAGTTTGGCCGTCGCGGCGCTGCTGATTCTGGTTCCCTGTGCCGAAGCCGAAGAGGCGCCTTTCGGATTGCACTGGGGCGAAAGCGCCGAGCTTATCACCGGCAGGAATGTGACCCTGACGTTCGAAAAAGAAAATGGCGGCTTGCGTCTGTTTAGTGCCGCAAAACTTCGCCGCCTTCCCGAAGAGACGGGTGTGGTTCGAATTGTTATAAGTAAAGACAGCGGACTTCAAAGAATTGTCTGGACATCTAAAGACATAACTGATGATAAATTTGGAAAAAAAGGCATAGAAGAATATTTAAAATTTAAATCTAAGCTAACGGATGACTTTGGTCGGCCGCGATTTTCCTCAGAAGAAATTGGAATTATCCGCTTCACCGAGGCAGATCAATTTTACGAATGTATTTCTCTTGACGGATGTGGTGCCTATATTTCTAAATGGCGAACCGACGAGGGCGATGTCACCATGCGGCTGATTTCCAACAATCAGGCCGATCGGGGACAGGTAGAAATTACGTTTGATGGTCCGGAATGGGATGCTTTGGTGGCGCGTCGTGATAAGCCGGCCGGGGAAAAGCCTAAAGCGGGCCCGTCTGGCCGTGAGTCGCGATGAGTGAAAATAAGTCGGAACTGTTGCGCTCTTTGGAACGCGCCCGTGAACAGCCCGCACGGGAGCCGCGCTGGCGATCAGCGCGCCTGTTGCTGGCGGCTGCCGCTTTTTTAGCGGCTCTGACCGGTGTCTGGCTGGTTCTGTTTCAGACACCCGGGCCCAGTGCAGCCCAAGCGCCCGGCGTTTTGAGGGATCCGCCGTCCTCAGCCACGACCGATAACGCGGCGCCAAAAAGCCTGGAACCGGCAAGCGGTCTGGTCGCCTCGGGCTATGTGGTGGCGCGGCGCAAGGCGACGATTGCCGCCGAAATTACCGGCAAAATCATCGCCGTGCCGGTCGAGGAAGGGATGGCGGTGGTCGAGGGGCAGGAGTTGGCCCGCCTAGACAGCACCCTGGCCGAAATTGACCTTGCCAGTGCCAGGGCCAAGATGGCGGCGGTTCGGGCCGGCCTCGACAGTGCGAAGGCTGACCTTGCGGATGCCGAGCGCATTTTTGAACGAACCCGCTCTTTGCAGAGCCGCAAGGATGCGTCCGAGGCCGATCTGACCCGCAATGAGGCCAGGGTCGCGGTACTCAAGGCACAGAAGGCCAAGGCCCAAGCTGATCTGGAGACGGCGGAAATCGAAGTCAGGCGGGGCCTTGAGGCGGTTGACAAACATCATATTCGCGCCCCTTTCAGCGGCGTGGTGGTGGATCGCTCGGCGCAAATGGGCGAGATTATTTCGCCCCTTTCCGCCGGGGGCGGCTTTACCCGCACCGGGGTCTGTACCATCGTTGACATGGATAGTCTGGAAATTGAAGTCGAGGTCAATGAGGCCCTGATCCGCCGGGTGACGCCGGATCAACCGGTGCAGGCAGTGCTGGACGCTTATCCGGATTGGCATATTGCCGCCTCGGTTATTGCTGTGGTGCCGACCGCCAATCGTGATAAAGCCACCATTAAGGTCAGGGTTGCGCTGTTGCAGAAAGATCCGCGGATCTTGCCGGATATGGCGGCTAAAGTGACCTTTCTTGGACCCAAGTCTAAAGGAGAGCCGGGCTGATGGCCGAGCCGATCATCGCGCTTAAGGCGGTCTGCAAAAGCTTCGTCAAGGGGCAAGAGCGCATCACCATCTTCGATCAGCTCGATTTTACCGTCGATTCCGGCGATTTTGTCGCTTTGATGGGGCCATCGGGGTCAGGCAAGACCACGTTGCTTAATCTGCTCGGGGCCATCGACCGACCAACGGCCGGTGCGATTTCCTTTCAAGGCAGCCGCATTGACAGCCTGTCCGAGGGGCAGCTGTCGAAATGGCGGGCCAGCCATGTGGGCTTCATTTTTCAGTTTTATAATTTAATGCCCATGCTCACGGCGGCCCAGAATGTCGAACTGCCTCTGCTGCTGACCCGACTCGACAGCAGGCAGCGGCGTCAACAGGTTGAAACCGCGCTTAAGATCGTTGATTTGCGGGATCGCGCCGATCACACGCCGGGCGAGTTGTCCGGTGGTCAGCAGCAACGCGTGGCCATTGCCCGCGCCATTGTTTCCGATCCAGCTTTATTGCTTTGTGACGAACCCACTGGGGATCTCGACAGAGGGTCGGCCAATGAAATCCTTGGCGTTCTGCAATTGCTTAATCGTGAAATGGGCAAAACCATCGTGATGGTTACCCATGATCCAGAGGCAGCCCGATTCGCCTCGCGGCTCTTGCATCTCGATAAGGGAAAATTCGCCGTCGGAGATCTGCCCCGTGAATGACTGGACGCTGATCCGGCGCAATCTTACCCGCCGTCGACTGCGTGCGGCCCTGCTGGTTTTTTCGATCTTTATCGCCTTTCTGATCTTCGGTGTGTTGGGGGCCGTTCGCCATGCCTTTTCCGGCGAAGGCGTGCAGATTGCCGATAATCGTCTGGTCACCGTCAATAAAATCAATTTCACCCAACCTTTGCCGATTGCTTATGTCGAGCGCATCCGCGCAGTGCCCGGGGTCCTGGCGGCGAGTTATGCCAATTGGTTCGGCGGCTATTACCAAGACCCCAAGAATCAGCTTTTTACTTTTGCCGTCGATCCGCCCAGTTGGCTGGCCACCCATCCGGAATTGCAAATGGCGCCGGAACAACGCAAGGCCTGGATTGGTCAACGCAATGCCATGGTGGCCGGCGAAAAGGCGGCCCGCAAATGGGGCTGGAAAATCGGCGATTCGGTGCCGCTCTCAAGCAATATCTATTCACAAAAGAGCAATGGCTCCCATAGCTGGGATTTTGTTCTGGTGGGCATCTATAGCGTGACGGATCCCAATATGAGCACCGATCAGGTGTTGTTTCATCACGCTTATTTTGATGAAAGCGTATCTTTTGGCCGCGACACGGTTGGCTTGGTGGTGATCAATAGCCAAAATCCGGCTTTGAATGAAACGGTTATCGCGGCCATCGACGGGATGTTTGCCAATTCTACGGCAGAAACCGCAACCGATACCGCCAAGGCCTTCAATAAGGCCTTTGCCGCGCAATTCGGCGACATCGCGTTGATTGTGACTTTGGTGGTTGGCGCCGCCTTTTTTGCCATTCTGATGATCGTCGGCAATACCATGATGATGGCCGTCCGGGAACGGACCCGCGAGATCGGAGTCATGAAAAGCCTGGGCTTTCCTGCCCATCGCTTGTTGTTTCTGGTTTTGGGCGAATCCTTTTTGCTGGCCTTTTCGGGGGGTGTCATCGGTATGCTGGCAGCAATGCTGGCGGTCAGCCTGCTCGGGCGGGTCCTGGGTGATTTTGTCCAAGGTCTATCGATTACCCCGACCCATCTCGTTTCGGCACTGGCTTTGATGGTCGGGTTGGGGCTCAGCACGGGATTATTTCCCGCCTTAAAGGCCATGCGGCTCGATA